>JAYNHN010000121.1:0-6983 GCA_038108035.1 Flavobacteriaceae bacterium | reverse complement strand
TTGAGTTCTGTCTCACTCTTCTTTGACTTGATCCCTTTAGCAAATACCGTTTTAGCTTGGGATAAAAACTCACATTTCCATAAGTTAATCTGTTGAGGAGTGATTTCGAATTGCTTCGCTAATGACTGTACTGTCTCTCGCTCTTTTAGTGATTCTAAAACTACTTTTGTTTTAAATTTTGATGTGAATTTTCTTTGGGTCATAATAGTAAATTTAATGTTCTATTTTGAACTTAACTTACTGTCCAAATTTTAGGGAAATCATCAGTATTTAAGATTAAAAACAAAGATTTTTCGATTGTGAAGTGAAGGGATTTTATTAATATTGCATATAAAACAAAGCAATCCCACTTTTAAATACTATTTTGATGAACTTTAACACGATAAAAAAATTATCTACTATTATATTTGTGTTATTTCTTATCGATGGCTGTGCATCAAAAAAAGATATTATTTACAATTTTGACGATAACAAAACGAACCTAAAGAACTTTAAAGACATTTCAATACAAAAAGGTGATATACTTAACATAAAAGTATCCGCATTAAATCCTGAAAGTACGATTATTTTTCAAAATGAAATGCCTTCAATAAACATGACCAATAATATCGATTTAATGAAAATCACTGGGTACTTGGTTAGCGAATCAGGAAACATAGAATTTCCCGTCTTGGGAACGGTAAGTGTATTGGGAAAGTCAACAACAAAACTAGAGGAATATTTACAAGAACGACTTAAAAAGTTCGTTTTAGACCCAGTAATTCAGGTACGGTTATTAAACTATAAAGTGACGGTTTTGGGAGAGGTTTCAAGACCGGGGACCTATGATTTTCAGGAGGAAAGAGTGACTCTACCCCAAGTTTTAGGAACCGCAGGAGATTTGACCATTAATGCAGACAGAAAAAACATTGTACTTGTTCGTAACGAGGGAGATAAAATGTTTAATACCGTAATTGATCTCACTTCTGGGGATCTGACAAACACTCCATATTTTTATATGAATCAAAACGATATAATTTATGTTAATCCCAATCTGGCTAAAGTAAAATCTTCTGGTTTAGTGGGGAACGTGGGTTCACTTACATCGGTACTTTCCCTTCTATTAAGTTTAACCATTTTGTTTACAAGATAATTATGAATAATCAATTGGATCAATTTGACCAAGACGACAATGAAATTAATTTACTTGAGGAACTAAAATATTATCTTTTTTTCTGGCCTTATTATCTGCTATGTGTGTTTTTAACTGTTATTATTGCAACACTCTATCTATATATTAGCCAACCGATCTACGAAACGACTTCTCAGATACAGATTAAAAAAAGTGAAACCGACTCAGCTTTATTTCTAACAGAAGACTTAAGTGATCTGTTTGGAAAAAGTAAAATTGTTTTAGAAAATGAGATTGCGGTAATGAACTCGAATAACCTTTTGGGCCAGGTGATAGATAAATTAGACCTTCAGACAAGAGTTCAAGAAGGGCCTTTTTTCAATCGTAAAAACCTTTACAATGGGTCAATTCCGTTCAACATGAGTTTTGATCCAAACGTTGAACTTGAGAGTGTAGAATTAAAAACAGAAAAAGATAAAGCTTTTTTGACAATCGATTCTTTAGTTATTCCAATCATTAAAGGAGAAACATTAGTTTTAGACGGTTGGTCTATTAGCCCAAAAGAAACGTTATTTGAAAAAGAAACAGTTTACCATATTACACGAATAAGTAAAATCCTATGTCTTAAAATACTTCGCGAGACATTGGAAGTTACTTCTAATTCAGATGCAGGAGATGTCATTAATATTTTATATTCGGGATCGAATATTGAATTAAATGAGCAAGTTGTCAACACTTTGGTTGAATTATTGGAGAAAGAACAGGTATCTGATAAAAGACAAATTTCAAAGATAAGTATTGATTTTATTGAGGAGCGTCTTTCAATACTTTCAAAATCGATAGATACGATTTCAAAAAAGACAATTTCTTATCAAACTTCTAATGCTCTTTTTGACCCTTCCCTTCAAACGGGCAATGCGTTGTCAAATTTGGTTAAAGACGAAGAACGAAATTTAACTCTTGAAATACAAAAAGAGATCGCATTGGATCTTTTAAAAACTTTAAATTCTCAAAAATCATATGATCTTTTGCCAATCGAAATGGGTATCGAGAGTCATAGTATTATTGAATTTCTAAAAACGTATAACGAACTAATTATTCAGCGTAAAAATCTCCTGTCAAGTTCTACAGAGGAAAATCCGCTTGTTCAACAGATCAACAATCAGTTAGATGACACTCGTACAGCCATGATAAGTGGGATGAAAAAATATATTAATGGACTGAACATCTCTCTTTTAAGATATAATGAAATACAAAATCAACGAAGAGAATCCGTTGCTTCATTACCTGAGAAAGAGAGTGCTTATAAAGGATTGACCCGAAATTTTGAATTGATAGAACAATTGTATCTGTTTTTATTGCAACGAAAAGAAGAAGCATCCATCTCCTATGTTTCAGCTTTATCAGATGTAAAAATACTCAGTCAGGCAATTACAGATCCAATACCAATATCTCCTAGAAAAAAGATCATTTATCTCTCAAGCCTTGTTTTAGGAATTCTATTGCCTTCTTCCATTTTATTTGTTTTAAGGTTATTGGATACTAAAATAAATACAAGAGAAGATCTTGAAAAAGGGATCAATGATGTCAAGATTGTTGGAGAAATTCCCTTTGAAACGGTTGATAAAAAATCAAAAAACGCTAGAGAAATTACAACAGAAGCAATGCGAGTACTGCGTTCAAACCTTGCTTATGTTCTGAAAAATCAAAAGTCCTTGGTTATTACCTGTTCTTCAAGCATTAAGGGAGAGGGAAAAAGTTTTATTAGTTACCACCTAGCTCAATCCTATGCTTCTTTGGGTAATAAAGTTATTCTGGTAGGAGCTGATCTTCGGAATCCACAAATTCATAAATTTTTAGAAATAAAAAGACCTCTTCAGGGATTAACAACCTACCTATCAAATTTTGAGACGAAAGATTACAAAAAATGGATATTAAATTTTAAAAATGACAAGGTGGATTATTTGTTTTCTGGGGCGATTCCCCCAAACCCTTCTGAGTTATTGGCTAGTTCTGATTTTAAAGATCTTATTGAAACCCTAAAAAAGGAGTATCATTATGTAGTTTTGGATAGCTCACCCCTTATGTTAGTGAGCGATACCAATTCCCTTTTACCCCTATCTGATTTACTTCTTTATGTTACTCGAGCTCAACATACTGATAAAAGAGTTTTTGGATTTATTAATGAAATTCAAAGTCGAGATAATATTCCCCCATTTTCTTTTGTTTTAAACGGTATTTTAGGAGCAGGACCCAAAAGTTCATTCTATAAATATAATTATGCTTACCGATACAGTTACCGATACAAGTACAATTATGGATATGGTTACGGTTATGAGGCCGATAATGAGTCCTAACAACTGTATTTACCTTTTGAAACAAAAAATTTACTACAGTCTACACTACAGGACACCATTCTTATCAAATTGATTTTGGATAAACAATGGCAAACTTGTTACCCTTTGAAAGAGCTATTGCTTCTTGTTTTTTTGTTGAAAGAAAGAATTCTCCATATAATTCAAATTTTTTTAACCACTCCAAATTAGAACGTGTCTAGTTGAAAAGAACGAATGGCTTCCCAATGGATTCCTTGTTTTTTTGTGAGACGAAGTTCAGACAACATTTTTATTTGTCTTGGGTGATGGGCATCGGTCCCGACAAAATCAAAGAGACCCATCTCTAACATTTCAAGAGCCTTTTTCTTTACAAATTTTCCATAAAAACCCGTTAGTGAAGGAGCATTGAGCTGGAAATGAAATCCTTTATCTTTAAGCTCTTTGAATTTTTCCATTGTTTTTATGCTTAGATACCGTTCTGGATGAGCCAGGATGGGATAAAGGTTCATTTGATTAATTTGGAAACCTACTTCTTCAAGTATTTGGGAGTTTCCAAAGAGATTCATCTCAATTAACAGATATTGGTTCTTTATTAGTTGACTAGGCTTTTTCTTAGCAATGGACTCATAAAATGATTCATCCACCATATATTCGGCTGCATGTCCTTTAATCTCCAAGGAAGGTGCACACTTTAGTTCTTTAAAAACAAGATCATAGGACTTTTGAATGGTATGGGGAGTATTGGGATAGAGTTCTTCAAATATATGAGGAGTAAACCAAAGTGAATGGAACCCTAACTGACCTAAGCCTTCTAGCATTTCCTGAGTCATGCTTAGATTTTTACTCCCATCATCAATACCCGGCAAAAGATGATTATGAATATCACAAAGACCGTGGAATAGAGGTTTTGTATATATACTCTTAAAAATTTGAAACATATAATTTGTAAAGCATAAAAATAATTAAAATTAGAGGAATTTATGATTGAACCTCATTTAGTTTCATCGAAGTGTTTTTATTAAAAGACAAGTTGGTATATAAAAAACAATTCCTAGAAACAAATCGTGTAATACTGTATGATTCTATTGACAAATTAAGAATGGAAATTTAAAAAACAGTATATTTAATTTTTCAATCCTAAAAATGAAAAAACAAATTTGCTGTATAGGCGCAGGATACGTTGGGGGTCCCACAATGGCAGTCATAGCACTTAAATGTCCTGAGATTAACGTCCATGTAGTGGATATCAACCCAAATCGAATTAGCGCTTGGAATGACACCGACCTTAACAATTTGCCGATATACGAACCTGGATTAGCAGATGTAATTGCCAAAACAAGGGGGCGCAATTTATTTTTTTCAACACAAGTTGAGGATGCAATAAAAACATCAGACATTATATTTATATCGGTTAATACACCCACTAAAACCTATGGTGAAGGAAAAGGAATGGCAGCGGACTTGACGTATGTTGAAAAATGTGCCCGCCAAATAGCTGAAGTCGCTATCTCACCCAAGATTGTAGTAGAAAAAAGTACACTTCCTGTAAGAACAGCAGAATCAATTCAGAGAATTTTTAAAGAGTCGGGTAATAAAATCAACCATGAAGTACTTTCCAATCCTGAATTTCTTGCCGAAGGCACTGCTATAGAAGATTTATTTAAATCGGATCGTGTCTTAGTTGGAGGAAATCAAACAAAAGAAGGTTTAAAAGCGATTGAAGTGTTGGTTTCAATCTATTCCAAGTGGATTCCAAGGGAAAAAATAGTAACCACAAATATTTGGTCTTCGGAGCTTTCTAAATTGGTATCGAATGCATTTTTAGCACAGCGAATTAGCTCAATAAACAGCATTTCGGCATTAGCGGAGGTAACGGGTGCAGATGTAAATGAAATTGCGAATGTGGTTGGGAAAGACAGTCGTATTGGCACTAAATTTTTAAAAACTTCTGTTGGTTTTGGGGGGAGTTGTTTTCAAAAAGACATCCTCAATTTGGTTTACTTAAGCCGTTTTTATGGACTCGATGAAGTTGCTGATTATTGGCATGGGGTCATTATGATAAACGATTATCAAAAAAATAGATTTGCTAATCTGATCAAAAAAGAACTCTTCAACACCGTAAATCAAAAGAAGATTGTTTTGTGGGGCTGGGCCTTCAAGAAGGACACCAATGATACAAGAGAGTCAGCAGCCATTTACATAGCAGAAAAGTTACTAGAGGAGGGAGCAAACATAACGGTTTTTGACCCCAAAGTGAATAAAGACCGAATCATTGAAGATTTGAGGATTTTATATGAATACAGAGGGGAAAATAATTTCGAGCAGAAATTAAAACGGGTAGAAACTTCTGCTGATCCTTTTCTATCAGCAGAAGGAGCTCATGCGATTGCATTAATAACAGAGTGGGATTTATTTAAAACACTGGATTATAAAAAGGTGTTTGATCAAATGCAAAAACCCGCTTTTATTTTTGATGGAAGAAAAATTTTAAATCGTGATCGACTCCTTGAAATTGGATTTAAATCTTACGAAATAGGAAAACCCAAATCCATTAGTTAGTTTATAGATAATTTGTCGGATCCGCGTTTCGTTAAAAAGTTATCTGTGCACCCATTCCCACCGATTGAGAATCATAGATTGGAAAAAGTACCGATTGAGGAGTATCCCTTTTTGAGAAACCATTGGGAAAAAATCGATAGACCATTTTAGTGCTGAGGATTCCAATACCTGCACCCATTATTACATCTGCGACCCAATGTTTGTTGTATCGAACTCGGGTGAAAGCAGTTGTACCAGCAATAAGATACCCACTAAGACTTAGTAAGGGATGGGCATGCTTATATTCTTCTCTAAGCCACTGAGCCATAGCATAAGCAGTAGTTGCATGTCCAGAAGGAAAAGATCGAGTATCAGTACCATCCGGTCGAACAACTCCCATAATTTCCTTCAAAGGAAGCGTGATTGCACTTGAAACGGCAAAGCCTGAAAATAAATAAATGGAACGATCCCAAAAAGAGTGTTTAGATTTTCCTCCCAACAAAGGTGAAAGAACCCCAACAGCAGCTATACTGTAATGGAAATGGTCAATATAAAAGGGCATTGGTTTAGAAAATTTAACAGGACGATTGTTGTGAAACCCATTCACAATAAAACCGCTACTGATCATAAGACTGGGTAGAATTAAGTCTGAATCTCCTTTTACTTTTAAAGAATCCACTTTTTGGGCCATCAATGAATAAAATTGAAAAAAGTAAACAATAAATAATAAGCAGCGAGAGATCCATTTCATATCAAGCAAATATATTAAAAGCCAATGGTCTATTTTACTTGTTTTAAGTAAGATTTCACTTTGGAAAAAGCTTTTGGATCTTCCTTTTAGACAAAAGAAAACCTTCATTTTTTAACCAGTGGATTATGCGAATTTTTTACTATTTAAATACGTTTTTGAAATGGAATTGCTTTAAATTTATTATTACTTAAAAAAAATGAAGACACCTTGGACACTTTGTATTGTTCTTTTTCTGATTTGTTGTCAA
>JAYNHN010000120.1:0-7204 GCA_038108035.1 Flavobacteriaceae bacterium | reverse complement strand
GATTGCCTTCAAGTCTATCGAGACAGTAGTGGCAGTTGGTCTTGTTTAGGCGGAACGACCGGAGGGGCTTTGACCCTAGAGGGCAACGTTCTAAAACTGAATGGAAGCAGTGTAGATCTGAGTGATTTATTGAGTTTATCGGTGGGCGAAGGCGATGCGTCCAGTTCGGTAATTCAACTAGATACCAGTAGTATTACCTTAAAAGAAGGAAGTAATATAACACTAACCGAAAGTGGAAATACGATAACCATTTCAGCCGGTGGAGGCGGCGGAGGAGGAGCTACCGGTCCAGCGGGCCCTCCCGGCCCTCCGGGTCCAGCTGGTACAGATTCTCAAACCCTTACCGGAGGGGTGAGTGGAACGGATTTATTAGTAAAATTATCCAATGTAGCGACCAATACCATCGATTTATCTGCATTTGCAACTAGTACCGGAACGGACAGTCAAACGATTGCGGCGACTTTATCGGGAACGGTCTTACAGTTGTTACCACAAAATACCACCACTACAGTAAATGGTTCTTTTGAAGTAAATGGATCTATCTCTTAAACTGGTACAGGAACCTTACACTCTGATTATGTCTTTGATAGTTATTTTGAAGAGGTGTCTGAGTATAACAAAGGTTACTCTCTTTCCCGTTTGAATGAAATAGAAGTTTTTATAAAAGAAAACAAACATTTACCAGGGGTTCAAAGTCGAGCAGACATTCAAGCCAAAGGCAGTTGGGACGTAACGGAGAATGTACGTACCAATCTGGAAAAGGTGGAGGAATTGTATCTCCATACCATCGAGCAGCAAAAGCAAATCGAATCTCAACAAAAAGAGATCGACGAACTTAAAGCTTTGGTTAAGGTACTTATTGAGTCAAAAAAGGACGAACTCTAAATAATTATTTAGAAGATCCCAATTGTATAAATCCCATCCAACAAATTTATTTGGATGGGGTTTATTTATTTAATCCATCTAGATTCTATATGCCTATGAGAATCTATTGAAATAGAACCTATTACAGCACTCCAAAACAGTTTTTGACTTAGGTCCTTTTTTCTCTCTCACCTAGGTATAGCTATCCATTTCTCCCTATAAAAGGGGGCTAGGGGGGTGTTCCAACTCAAAGTAGAGATGGAATACCAGTTCGTTATTTATGAAGACACACCCCTACATCCCCTCTTGATACAAGTGAGTTGATGCGTTACAACACGTATGCTAATAAAAAAACACCCGATGATAAAGATCAGCGGGTGTTTATAATATAAATTTAAGCCGATGTTATGAATCCATTCGGGCTTCTTTGATACGTGCTTTTTTACCTCTTAGGTTTTTAAAGTAATAAATACGCGAACGGCGTACTTTTCCTTTTTTATTTACCTCAATTTTTTCTAAAGCGGGCATATTGATAGGGAAGATACGTTCTACCCCTACAGTACCTGACATTTTTCGGATGGTAAATGTTTTGGACAAACCCTGCCCTTTGATGTGAATGACGACTCCTTTAAAAAACTGAGACCGTACTTTTTCTCCTTCGCGAATTTGATAATAAACAGTCAAGGTATCACCTGCCGCGAACTGAGGGAGTTCTTTGGTTTCGATGAATTCGTTTTGAACGAATTGGATTAAAGATTCCATAATTGGATTTCAAGTTGTGTTTTGAAAGACAACATTCACGATTATCGTCAGAGGTTATTCTTTCGTGCTGCAAAATTAAACTTTATTTTAAATAAAACAACAGTTAACTACTATAGAAAATTAGCTTTAATTTCTACAACGAGATAGACCCCGCTATTCTAGGAGATCGGGGCGGAGTTTTTGGGTGCGTTCAAGGGCGTTTTCTACTCTCCATTCTTCTACTTTGGGTGTGTTTCCTGAGGTCAATATTTCAGGGACTTTCCATCCTTTGTAATCCGCAGGACGCGTATAGATGAGGGGAGCGAGAAGACCGTCTTGAAAACTATCGGTAAGGGCAGAGGATTCATCACCCAGCACCCCTGGAATCAATCGGATGATGCTATCACAAAATACAGCAGCAGCCAGCTCTCCTCCCGAGAGCACAAAGTCACCTATGGAAATCTCATGGGTAATGAGCTGGTCACGAACCCGCTGATCCACTCCTTTATAATGACCACAAAGCAGAATGATATTGTTAAAAGTGGAGTAGTGGTTAGCCATTTTTTGGTTGAGCGTTTCTCCATCTGGGGTGAGGTAAATGATCGCCTGATAATCGCGTTCTTTTTTTAGGGTGTTAATGCATCGATCAATGGGTTCTATCATGAGCACCATCCCAGCTCCTCCGCCAAAAGGATAATCGTCTACCTGTTTGTGCTTATTAGTGCTATAAGCTCTGAGGTCATGAAAATGAACCGAAGCTTTTTTGGATTCGATGGCTCTTTTGAGTATTGAGGCTTCAAAAGGACTTTTTAGAAGATCCGGAAAAAGCGTGATGATATCGATACGCATGATAGTTTGTATTACGGTTTTGCAAAAATAACAAAGTCGCAACGGAGGTTGCGACTTTAAATTAAAAAGCTTTTAGTTTTTAATATTGGAGGTCAATAAGGGTGGTCTCACCAGAAGGTTTTAAGATCAGAATGTTTTCAAGGTTGTACAAGTCGATACCTTTGACGTCGGATAGTGTGCTAACAGGATTTCCATTGATTTCTAAAATAATATCTCCGTTATCAACCCCTTCTCGATAGAGCAATCGGTTGTTCATATTAGAGATATAAAGACCGTAGTCCAATTCGTATTCTTTTTTTTGTTTTTCATTTAACTCGCGAACCTCGAGTAAGAAAAAAGAAGCACTGTTTATTTTTTCTAAACGCACTTGTGTTTCTTGTTCCTTTCCGTTTCGATTGTACCGGATCATCACTTTTTCTCCCGGACGTTTACTAGCGAGATAACCGGAGAGATCCGCAAATTTATTAATGTTGTTTTTATCTACACTTTTAATGATGTCACCAACCTTTAAACCTGCATTTTCGGCACCCAGTCCTTCTTCCAAATCTGTAATGTAAAACCCTTCGGTTTCGTTTACTTCATACCGATTGGCTACTTGAGAATCCAGAGTAATTCCACGAACTCCCAGCAGTCCTTTTTGTACATCTCCAAATTCAATGAGGTCTTCAAAAACTTTTCTTGCCACATTGCTGGGAACTGCAAAAGAATAGCCAACAAATCCACCGCTGACGGAAGTAATGGCCGTATTGATACCGATTAATTCTCCGCTGGTATTGACTAAAGCTCCGCCGCTATTTCCTTGGTTGACGGCAGCGTCGGTTTGAATATAGGATTCATTTTTTTGATCTCTTTTATTGAGGTCTCGAGATTTGGCACTTATGATTCCGGCGGTGACCGTAGAGTTTAAATTAAAAGGATTTCCCACAGCCAATACCCATTCGCCAATTTGAGTTTGATCGGAATCTCCAAAAAATACATAAGGCAATTTATTTTTGGGCTCTATTTTTAAAACGGCAATATCCGTATCCGGATCCGTACCGATCAATCGGGCTTTGTAGGTTTTATTGTCGTTGGTCGTAACTTCGAGTTCTTTACTGTTTTCAATGACATGATTATTGGTAATTATAAAGCCATCGGGAGAAACGATCACACCCGACCCGGTTCCAATTCGTTTAGGAAGCTCATCTTCTCCATAAAAGTAGCGATAAAAGGAGGGTAGATTAGAATCCGAAGTGCCTGTGTTTTTAACATGTACGACAGCATGTATGGTTTTTTCGGCGGCGGTTGTAAAATCTGTGTTTTCGGCAGCAAACCGAGAACTTGTGTAAGTATAATTGGCAGGAATCAGTGTGGGCGTTTGTGAATTTATGTCTTCTGTACCCGAATAATTTTTAAAATAAAGGTCATAAATAAAAATGCTTAAAACGGCACTAAAGACAGAAACTAGAATGGTTTTAGTTATTGATTTCATGAGTTTGTATTTAAATTTTCAAAGTTTGACAGGAAACATCTTTGGATTGAATTCGGATTTTTGTTTATAGACTGACAAAAGAATGTTTCCCTTCTATTTTTCATCAAAATTATTCATTTTCGGTGAATTGGAAATTCCTTTAACGGCTATTTAACACCTTTATAATTATGATTACCTTTGAACCTATGAAAATCGAATTCGATAAATACCATGGTGCTGGCAACGACTTTATCCTACTAGATAATCGGAGTAATGCATATAGTAATTTGACTACCAGACAGTTACATCATCTATGCGATCGATATTTTGGAATTGGAGCCGATGGAGTGATACGGATTGATTCCCACGATCAATTGGATTTTGAGATGGTCTATTTTAATTCGGATGGAAATCTGAGTTCATTTTGTGGAAATGGAGGTCGTTGTGTGGTTGCTTTTGCGCGTCGCCTCGGAATTATAGGAAGTCAAACTCAATTTTTGGCGTTTGATGGTTTGCATGCGGCGCAGGAAATCAATCCTGGCGAAATTCGAATTGGAATGCAAGCGGTATGTGACCTCCAATCGTCAAAGGAATTTGTTTTGATGGATACGGGCTCACCCCACTACATTCAAAAAGTGGAAAACTGTGATCTGGTGGATGTAAAAAAAGAGGGTTCTGCACTTCGTTATTCTGAGCCCTACGCCCCAGATGGGATCAATGTAAATTTTGTTCAAAAGGTAAGTCAGAATCGCTTTAAAATCCGAACCTATGAGCGGGGTGTAGAAGATGAGACCTTGGCTTGTGGTACTGGGGCTGTAGCTGCTGCATTGGCAATGTATTTTACGGGTGAAACCGATCAATATTCTATTGAGATGGAAGCATTGGGAGGGCTTTTAAACGTGGAGTTTAAACCTAAAGACAAAGGGTTTTCAGACATTTATCTTCAAGGCTCGGCATCTCATGTTTATTCGGGAATAATCGAACTATGATTCAAAAGGAAATTCTGTTGCGTGCTCTGGAACCCGCTGATCTCGTGGAGCTGGCCAGAATAGAAAATGATCAAAGTCTTTGGAAGTTTTCGAATCGCAATGAGCCGTATTCCAAACATTTATTGGCTCAATATATTGAACAACAGCATCAGGATATTTTTGAGGTACGGCAAAAACGCTTTGTTATTTCCAATCCGAATGCCCATGTTTTGGGTTTTGTAGATTTATTTGATTTTGAACCCCTCCATCGCCGAGCCGGAGTGGGTTTGGTGGTAAAAAAAGAATTTCGTCAAAAAGGAATTGGCTTTAAAGCTTTACAACTCCTCATTCAATATACTCAGGATTACCTTAATATTCATTGTTTATTTGCCAATATTGCTTGTGAAAATCAATTCAGTATTCAACTTTTTGAATCGTGTGGTTTCCAACAAATTTGTATTAAAAAAGATTGGAATTTTTACGATCGGGGATTCCATGATGAATATCTTTACCAAAAATTATTCAATTAATGTATAAGAGAAAATTATTGGTTTTGATCAGTCTTGTGGGTTCCGCCGTGGGACTTTATTTTGTGATTCAATTCTATCAGCTATTTTTTTGGAGTAATACCCAGTTTGAGAACGAAGTTTCTTATGTTTTTATAGATCAGGATGATACGATAGATTCTCTAGCGATTCAGTTAACCCCTTTTTTAAAACGGATAGATTACTTTTTACTGGCTGCAGAAAAAAAAGGATACGATCTACGCATTCGCCCCGGGAAATACACTCTTAAAAAAGGTTGGGGTAATAACGAAATGATCAACAGTTTACGATCCCAGCGAATGACCGTTTTGGTCACGTTCAACAATCAGGAACGCATCGAAGACCTGGCGGGAAGAATTGCTCAACAAATCATACAAGATAGTTTGACACTATTGGAGACCTTCACCGATACAGAATTTTTACAAAAGACGGGTTTTACTGAAGAAAACGCACTGTCTATGTACCTTCCTAATTCATATGAGTTTTACTGGGACACTTCGGCAGAAAATGTAAGGGATAAAATGCTAGTAGCCTACCGAAAGTTTTGGAATCCGGATCGAATGGAAAAAGCAAACTCCATCCAATTATCTCCTCAGGAGGTCTATATTTTGGCATCCATAGTAGAAAAAGAATCCGTTCAAGCAGAGGAGCAAACTCGTATAGATGGTGTCTACCTCAACCGGCTTCGTAAAAAAATGAAATTACAGGCTGATCCAACAGTCATCTATTCGATGAAAAAAGAATCCGGAGACTTTGATCAAATTTTTAAAAGAGTTTTGTACAAAGACTTAAAACTAAAATCGCCCTACAATACTTATCAATTCAGCGGACTTCCGCCAGGACCTATTTGGATGCCAACTGTTTCTGCGATCGATGCTGTTTTAAATGCGGAAAACCATTCCTATTTGTACTTTGTTGTCTCTCCAAAAAAACCCGGATACCACTTATTTGCAAAAGATATGGACCAACACAATCGAAATAAAAAGATTTATACCCGTTGGTTGGATCAACAAAGAGTGTATCGTTAAAATGCGCCTTGGATAATGAAAATACAGGGTCTTTTGTCCAACTGTGGTCGGTTCTTTTTCCACTCCCGAATCGATTGGGTAAGTATGAATTCGGATTCAAGGGTTACGTCACACGCCACGCACAAGTTCGTTAGGGGATTCATAGATTTGAGAAAATCATTAAAAATGGCATCACTTCGATAGGGGGTTTCAATAAAGATCTGGGCTTGATTTTCTTTAGATGATTTTTTTTCGTATCGAATTAAACTTTGGAGTCTTTGCTTTTTATCAATGGGCAAGTACCCGTTAAAAGCAAAATTTTGCCCGTTTAAGCCCGAGCCCATCATGGCCAACAATACAGAAGAAGGCCCTACTAGGGGCTTAACCGGAATTCCAATTCTATGTGCCTTAGCCACTATAATGGCTCCGGGATCAGCAATTCCGGGACTACCCGCATCGGACATTAATCCCATAGAAGTACCTGAAATACAGGGGTCCAGATAGGTTTCTATTTCTTCTTGGGTTGTAAATTTATTAAGTGGATACAGATGCAGAGCATTTTGATTTTTTTGAGGGGTAATTTTTTTTATAAAACGTCGAGCGGCTTTTTCATTTTCGATTATAAAATGATCTTGTTCTTCAATCACTTTTTTTACCGACAAGGGAAGCACCTCTAATGGAGGATTATCTCCTAGGGTAGTTGGCACTAAATAAAGGGTTCCAAATGTTTTGTCTTTATCCATATTTAATCGATTCGGCAATGCGGTTGCATGCCGTATT
>JAYNHN010000119.1:0-7220 GCA_038108035.1 Flavobacteriaceae bacterium | reverse complement strand
AAAGAAAAGGAGACGATCTTCATATTACTGCTCATTTGGAGGGTTATGAAATACAAAGTTTTATCGACGGCTCTATTTTAACCATCTCCGATGCTCCTTGGCCCGGTTTTACTCCAGATCTCCTTAGTATCGTTTTAGTAGTCGCTACACAAGCTCGAGGTAGTGTTTTAATCCATCAAAAAATGTTCGAAAGTCGTCTGTTTTTTGTAGACAAACTCATTGATATGGGTGCTAAGATTATTTTGTGTGATCCCCACCGCGCTACTGTAATTGGTCACGATTTTAAATCAAAACTCAATGCAGCTACCTTGACTTCACCGGATATACGAGCGGGCGTATCTTTGCTAATTGCTGCACTTTCAGCCCAGGGCACGAGTACTATTCACAATATTGAGCAAATCGATCGAGGATACCAAGATATTGAAAATCGTTTAAAAAATATTGGTGCAAAAATAAAAAGAATTAAAAGTTAATCATTAAAACGACCCCAGTGAAAAAATACGCCCTACTATTTTTTTTCCTTTCAAACTTGCTCAAAGCTCAAACCACTTTGGTCGGTCAGGTAGTGGACAAGCTCAATCAAGAGCCTTTACCCTTTGTCAATATCGGTTTGGTTGATCAAAATATCGGAACCGTTTCCGATGAACAGGGATATTTTGAATTAGAAGTCAATGAATCTACCCAAGCAAACACCAAACTGCGGTTTTCTATGATCGGTTTCGATCCGGTTACCTACATTTTAAATGAATTTATAAAGCAAGATATACTTCTAGTAGAGTTGAATGAAAAATTTACCGAACTGGATGAAGTCATCCTTACTCAAACCAAAAAAAACTATACCACAAAAATTTTAGGAAATAAAACCACTTCTAAACTCTTGTATGCGGCATTTACCACCAATAAACTCGGCAATGAAATGGGGTTTATTGTTCGGGGAAGAAAACACCCAATGATTCTCAAAAAATTCAATATTTCTTTAGTAGAAAACGATTACGGACCCATAAAATTCAGACTAAACATTTACAATATTGAAGATGGATTTCCCAAAGAATCCATCCTAAAGCAAAATATTTTTGTTGAGACGGATATAGAATCGGGTATAGTGACTACCGACCTTACCCCATATGATATTGTGATTGATGGCGATTTTTTTATGGCTATTGAATGGATTGAAGATCTAGGTCCTGGTAAATTATTTTTTTCCGGAGGATTCTTTGGCTCTCCACTAATTGCCCGTGAAGTTAGTCAAGGTACTTGGTCTAAAGTGGGCTCAGCGAGTGTTGGAATGAATGTTGAAATACGTTATTAACTCTGTTTTTTTGTCAACTCAATACTGGTTTTAATTATTTTTTCTAACTCGGTTAGATTAACGTGCTCCAATTTTTTAATATAAAGGCATCCTTTCCCTTTTTTGTATTTTCCTAAAGACTTAAAATCAAATGCTTGGTGTGAAATATCGCACATCAAATATAAAGTCAATGCATTTTTTCGAGGGGAAAAGCCTGTCAAAAACCAATCTCCTTCCCTCCCACTCTTGTATTTGTAATGATAATTACCAAAACCGATGATGGAGGTTCCCCATAAGATTCCCGATTTTCCAGTCAGTCGCTCCATGATTTTATAAATCTGCCAACTGTCGTTCCTTTTTTGATCGTCTTCAATACCGTCTAAAAATAGACGAACCGATTGCGAAGTAGGTTGTGTCTTATTTGCGGCCATGATTTTTTGGTTTTAAGATACAAAAAATCAGCGTTTGGAAACTTTATTATTAATGATCAAACGCTGTCTAGAGCATCGAAAACGATTTATTTCTGACGATTTTGACTGACTGTGCTTGGTTTTTCTCCCTTGAACTCGTTCACGCCACAGCTTAAAACTAGACGATTTCAGCTCTCTTCGCATGATCCGAATCACCTCTTGTTCTTTGATTCCGAATTGCAACAAAATAGCATCGAATGGAGTCCGATCTTCCCAAGCCATTTCGATAATTCGATCTACCTGATCGTCTGTAAGTGGTTTTATATTCTTTTTAGACATCTATTTACAGTTTATTAATAAGCGTCCGGGTTATCCAATACCGCTGCTGCACGTTTTTTCAATTCTGTCAATTCACTTTGAGGAATTTTCTCTAGCAATCGCAGCATCATTGCCATCCGGTTGTTCTTTGCAAAAAACTCTTTTTTATCGTCTAAGAAGTTCCAATACAAACTATTAAAGGGACAGGAGTCCTCCCCTACTCTTTTTTTGTTACTGTAACGGCAGTCTGAACAATAATTACTCATTTTGTTAATGTAGGCAGCTGCCGAAACATAGGGTTTGGTGGCCACCATACCTCCATCCGCCCATTGGCTCATCCCTCGCGTGTTGGGTAACTGAACCCATTCCACGGCATCGGCATAAACACCCAAATACCAACGATCAACCTCATCGGGGTGCACTTGTGCCAAGAGAGCAAAATTGCCTGTTATCATTAAACGTTGAATGTGATGCGCATAGCTGTGCTTCAATGTATTCGTAATGCTTTTACTCAAACAATTCATCTTTGTATTACCCGTCCAATAAAATTTGGGTAATGGATTTGAATTTTGGAGGGTGTTCTTTTCTTTATATTGGGGCATTTCACGCCAATAAATTCCTCTCATATACTCTCGCCAACCAATAATCTGACGAACAAATCCCTCTACCTGAGACAATTCAATCTTTTCTTTGTTTTTATGGTAATGTGTAATCACGGATTCTACAACCTCCAAAGGACTTAAGATTTTTACATTTAGAGCAAAAGAAAGCCTCGAATGAAATAGATTGGTCTCTTCGGTATGCATGGCATCTTGGTAAGTACCAAAATATTCTAAAAGGTGATGGTTAAAATACGCTAATTGTTCCAGTGCCTGAGCACGAGAAGCTGGATATAAAAAAAAGGATGTACTACTTTCTCCTACTGTTCTGACTCCATGATCCACTACCAAATCATTTAATTCATGTAATCCATCCCCTTTATAATTATAGGGTTCCGGAATGGCCGGTGAACCTTTCCATTTGTTCCGATTGTTTTTATCAAAATTCCACTTTCCTCCCAAGGGTTGATCTCCTTCCATCAACAAATGAAAGTCCTTTCGCATTTTACGATAAAAAAACTCCATGATCAACTGCTTTTTCCCTTCAAAAAAAGTAGTGAGTGTCTCACGGGTCGTCATAAAATGCTCTGTATCAAAGGCCTCAGATGGGATGGAAAGACCCGAAGCAAAAGTTCGCAAGGACTCATCCAAGCGGTATTCATCTGGAAGCAAATACTCAAAACGTGACGCATGATATTGATCAAAAATGATTTCGAGATTGGAAGTCAGGTTTTGTGTATTGTTTGGATCATCCAATTCCCAATAGTGCACTTGATGACCTTGGGTAATTAGCTCCGTTTTAAACTGTCGCATCGCATTAAAAAAAGCAACTACTTTTTGAATATGATGGGTTATATAATCCGTTTCCTGACGCATTTCCATCAGGACATAACACACCTTGGGATTGAGGGTCTTAAACCAAGAGTGCTTAATATTCAGTTGATCGCCAAGTAGCAGTCGTATCGTCATTAAAATAAGGTTTTTTGAAGCCAACGTTTTTGATACAAACCTTTTACATCATAGCGTTCTGCCTGAACCCAAACATTGAATTTCCGATCCCGAGGATCGTTCCCCACTCCCGAGACATACAACCAGTTCCCCCAATTACTATGAACATCATAATCAATCAATTGGTGTTCAAAATAAGCTGCCCCCATACGCCAATCCATCAGCATGGTTTTAGCAAAATAACTCCCTACATTTTGACGTCCTCGGTTACTCATAAACCCTGTCTTTTCCAATTCAATCATATTGGCGTTGACAAAGGGTTCGGAAGTTTGGCCTTGAATCCACTGATTAAAATACTTGCGATGTGTTTTCCAGTTGTAAGATTTATTGAGTATACCCTCCAACTTAAATATTTGATTACCGTGTCTCAAGGATATGTATTTAAAATAATCTCGCCAAATTAGCTCAAAAACAAGCCAATAGGTTGAATCGTTTTTTCGAATTTCCCTTTCGTAACGTTTTACCTCTTGGTAGATCATCCGTGCCGATAGCGCACCATTAGCCAACCACGGAGAGAATTTAGAGCTGTAATCAGTTCCTAACAATCCATTTCTTGTCTTTTTATAAAAGGAAAGTCGTTGGCTTTCCCAAAAATAGTTGTTTAAATGATCCATTGCGTTCTTGGTTCCTCCTTGAAAAGGGAAAGCACTATAAGGATGTTTTTCGAAGGGTTCAAAGCCCAAATCTTTAAGTTCAGGTATGGAAAATTCTTCCTCTAAAAGACTGTTTATCCCCAAGGGTTTTGGAGTTTCTGTAGGTGCTCTCACTGTGGCTAGTTTTTCACACTTCTTGCGAAACACTGTAAAAACCTGTGGAATTTCTTCAATCGGAAAAGGGAGATCTTCAGGATGATAAAGAAATTGATCGTAATAAGAATATACCGCCACCGATTTGTCTAACTGAGATAGAACTGACTCAATCCGTATAGCTTCTTCATCCGTCCATTCCTTCTGAAAAAAAAGAGCATCGGCTTGCAGTTGATTGATCCAATAAGGAATTCCATCCGTTGCACTTTGGGTTTCAACAATTAGAGAGATCCGATGCTGAGACAATTCTTCTTTAAGTGAGTGCAATGTCTCGAGAATAAATTGAGTCCGGAACTTACCCGTTTTAGAAAAACCCCAATCTGTCTCAAGATAATCATCCGGTTCAAAAGTATAATAAGCCACTACTCGATCATACTGGCGACAAGCTCGGTCAAATGACTGTTGATCCGTCAAACGTAAATCGTTTTTGAGCCAAACAAGGGCAGTCTTCAATTTTGTTTGCATTTTTTACTACAATATTTTACATGTTCCCAATCCCGTTCCCACTTTTTTCTCCAACTAAAAGGTCGGTTACAAGTGATACACGTTTTTTGGGGTAAATCCTTTTTTAATACACGCTTCATTCAGAATTCAGCGCGGTTTTGTAGGTAGTTAAACACCGTTCTCGGGCCAACTTATGTTCAACGATGGGTTTGGGGTAATGGAGTTCCTGCCAATCGGGTACCCATTTTTGAATGTATTCTTTTTTTTTATCGAATTTTTTAATTTGTTCGCTGGGATTAAAAATTCTGAAATAGGGAGCGGCATCGACTCCACATCCAGCTACCCATTGCCAATTTCCTACATTGCTCGACATTTCATAGTCCAATAGTTTTTCTGCAAAATAGGCTTCGCCCAATCGCCAATCGATCAATAAATGTTTACAAAGAAAACTCCCTACTAACATGCGGACACGGTTGTGCATAAAACCCGTTTGATTCAATTCTCGCATACCGGCATCGACTAGTGGATATCCGGTTTCACCTTGGCACCATTTTTCAAATTCATCCGGATTATTTCTCCATTCAATCCGGTCGTACTGAGGTTTAAAACTTTGAGTTTGAGTTTGCGGAAAATGCCAAAGAATTTGCATGAAAAATTCTCGCCAAATCAATTCTTTCAAAAAAGTAGAATTCGATCGTGAAGCCGATTGATTGATCAATCTACGAATGCTTATCGTACCAAAACGAAGGTGTGCACCAAGTCTTGAAGTCCGATCAAGAGCCGGAAAATTTCGAGTGGCTTCGTAGTGGTCAATTAGTGAATCGGTGACCTCAGAAGGAGGAGGGACTTTATTACTTTTTATAAATCCAAGATCTTTAAGTGTCAGTTTGGGTAAATCTAAATCGGATTGAAGCTGATCTAATAAAGCTTCCGAAGGATAGGATTTGGGGGGTTCTTTTTGGTAACACTCTAACCATTTCCTTGAATAAGGGGTGTACACTCTGTAAGGAGTCCCATCGTTTTTAACCACTTGATTTTTTTCAAAAACAACTTGATCTTTATAAGTGGTAAAGCCTACATTTTTGGTTTGTAAAAAATTTTTAATTTCCCGATCCCGCTCAAGAGCATAGGGTTCGTAGTCGTGATTGCAAACGACCTCTTCGATCGGATACTTTGTAATTAACTCACTAAAAATAGCCCTAGGGGTACCACGATACATTCCAACGGTGCATCGGTTCATCTTCATAGCAATATCGATGGCACCCAAGGCTATTAAAATCAATTCTATTCTTGCATCCTGTTGGGGTAACTTTTTCAGGATGTTATCGTCAAAAATAAAGACTGGCAGGACCTTATTTTTGCCTTTTAATGCGTGGTATAATCCACAATTATCTTCAATTCTTAAATCTCTTCTAAACCAGAATAAGGTATATTTTTCCACGGTGGCATTATGTTTTCAAATTTCCTATCCCTCCGTCTAATTGTAATACTCTTCCGGTCATCCAGCCACTTTCTTCACCCAAGAGGAATTGAGTGGCCTGTGCTATTTCTTTTGCATTACCCACTCTTCCGAGGGGATGTCTTTCATTTGCTTTTTCTAATTTGGTTTCATTGTTTAAGAATTTGGAGGCAAGTGGGGTATCCACTAGCGAAGGCGCGATGGCGTTGACTCTAATTTTAGGAGCAAATTCGGCTGCAAGCGAACGGGTCAAACCTTCTAATGCCCCTTTGGAAGCCGCAACTGAACTGTGGAAAGGCATACCCGTTTGAACGGCTACTGTACTGAAAAAAACGACAGAAGCATTGCCGCTTGCACTAAGTAAATTCAGAACGGATTTTAACGATTTGATAGCACCAATTACATTGATTTCAAAATCTGACTGGAAGGCATCTGGTTTCAATCCCTTGAAAGGACGTAAATTAATACTCCCAGGGCAATATACAAAACCATCCAGATGGTCCGGTAATTGGGAGCAATCCAACTCATCCGTAGTAACGTCATAGACTTGATGCTGAACATCCAAATGGGCCAAATCGTGATTGGATCGACTCGCCACATAAATATTGTTTTTGGGAGCGAGAAGTTCGGCCAAGGCCAAACCAATTCCCGAACTCCCACCAACAATGAATATGTTTTTATTTTCTATCATAACTTATAGTCTCCGAATAATTCGATTAATGCTTTTTTTCTATATTCAAAAATTTCTTTCAACTTGGGACTCACTACAAATGGATGAACCATTTGTCCTAGGATTCCAAAAGGTATTTTATAGTCGATTATATCTACCATTTCAACGCCTTGATCGATGGGCTTAATAAAGTGTTTGTGGTGCCATAGATCGTAGGG
>JAYNHN010000118.1:3441-7234 GCA_038108035.1 Flavobacteriaceae bacterium | reverse complement strand
TTTTTTTTAAATATTCAAATTGTACAATAAATAGACTGTTTTCTCCAGAAAACAATCCTTCGGGTACAGAATTGTAAAGTAGATGAATATTTTTGGCGCGTTGCAAAAGTCTGAAGATATGATACGCGTAAAGATGATCTTGCTCTATAAAGGTATTCATCCCAAACTTTTTTCGCACATCAAAAGGAATCCATGAAAAAGGAGTTTTGCCAAAAGGTAAAATCCCTTCATTCAGGTGAGTAATGATAACATTGTCAAAATCTAATAATCGGGTTTCGAGTACTCCCATAATTTGCAATCCTGAATGGGCGTCACCCGTGAAATCAAGTTTTTCTTTTTCTACCCAATCATTAAAAAGTACTCTTATATCAGCAATCGTCCGAATGTGGTCTTTTTCTAGATGATATTCCTCCAATAGTTTCCAAATAGAATTAAATGTATTGGAGCAAGAAACCAGAACGGGATCCCTTTTTTGGTTTTGATAAAACTCTATTAATCCATCGGATAAAGCTAACATTCTGTTCAAAAAAGAAGTTACTCCCTCAAAGGGTGTAAACAATAAGTCTGCATTACGATTGTGCCCCGTTAAAACCTCAGCCGAAATGATGCGCTTATTACTTTTTTCAAGTTTACCCAGAATTTTTTTAATTGGAAAGCCAGATCGCTCCAAAAAAGTGTCAATTAGAGCATGTTGAATTAATTCTTTTACTTGATTTAAAGGATACCCCCCTTCTTCTCTACTTTCCTGCAATTCAAGATAGTTTGAATAAAAACTGAAAAGAGTCGTATCTCTAAGAGGATAGCCCATAGTTACATTCCAAGGGATTTCTTCATGGGGAAGGACTGCAAGTGTAGGGTGTAATAAATTTTCATCGCCCAAAACTAGCACAGTCGATTCATTGGGATATTCTTTACAAATCTTAGTGGCTAGCTCAACAGCAATTTGTGCTTGAGAAACATTTTTTACTGCCCCTATGATTTCAATTGTTTTGGGTTTTGAAAAGTGATTGGAAAACTCTTGCTTTTTTTTCCTTTTTAAGACGTTCCAATTGTTAAAATAAGATCTTATAAAATAAGCCGCACTGTGAAGGGAGTCTTCGAAAAACTCTAGATCTATATCCCAAATAATCTCGGCTTTTCCTTCGGCAATTAATTCTTGGAAGATTGTTTCTTCAGCATGGGTTAATGCGTTAAATCCAACAAAAAAATGACTGGGAAGATCGCTCTCCAAATAGAATCCCAAGTTGCGGACGGCTTCTCTGTAATGCATACCTGAATATCCTTTTTGCTCTTCTAATAATTTTGAATAGAGTCGATTATAATAGTTGGGCACTTTTGATTGAAATTCTACCGAGTGCTTTCCGAGTAAGTCCCTTGTTTCTTTTTGCCAGTTTTCTATTTTGTCAACGGCTCCCATAAAAGCAAAGATTGATTTGGGATCCACTA
Organism: Flavobacteriaceae bacterium; assembly: GCA_038108035.1. Classification (GTDB taxonomy): domain Bacteria; phylum Bacteroidota; class Bacteroidia; order Flavobacteriales; family Flavobacteriaceae; genus MS024-2A. The sequence goes on along the minus strand of JAYNHN010000118.1, from coordinate 5,788 downwards.
ACTGAGCATCGATTTCGTTAAACTCTTGCAAAAGTGAGGGCGCCCAGGCAAAAAATTCATTTAACGAATCTTGCTCTTTTTTTGGTGCAATCTCTTGATAGATGGAGTAAAAACTCGAAATCAAATCAATTTTTGAGATTTTTTTTAGTCCTGAAAGCTCTGAAATAAATTGTTCAACGCTAATAATTTGAGGAGCGAACTGAGGGATGTCAATTTGTTTTTTAAGTGCACTTTTAAGAAAATCAATCGCTCGAATGGTAGGAACAATAACTTTGATCCGATTCAATTCATCCTGAGAAGCGGTAATTATTTTAGCAACATCGTCTAAAAAAGTTTGCATCCCTAAATGTAAAAAAATCGGGGGAAGCCATCATGATTTTAAAAGAATATCTATTTGATTCGCTTTATTTTAAATTCTACTCTACGATTTAACTTTCTACCCTCTTTATGAGAATTGCTTCTTGCCGGACGTGTTTCACCATAACCTTTAGCCGTCATTCTTGCAGAATGTATACCATTTGAAATTAAATGGTACATTACAGCTTTGGCTCTACTTTCCGAAAGTTGTTGATTGTAATCCGAACGACCAACATTATCAGTATGCCCTTGTATTTCCACAGTGTAAAAATTATACTTCTTTAACAAGTCCTCAACCAAATTCAATATTTCTAGTGATTTCTGAGTAAAAATTGATTTATTAGTTTCAAAAAATATCATTTGTCCAAAATCATCTAACTGATCTTCAATACGTTTCTGCTCTTCAATACTCGGACAACCATTGTTTCCAATGATTCCTTTTACATTTGGACATTCGTCTTCGGAATCCACAATATTATCGCCATCCGTATCAGGGCATCCGTTAAACTTAGCTATTCCAGCAACTTCAGGACATTCATCTTCAGAATCCATGACACCATCACCATCCGTATCGGGGCATCCATTAAATTTGAGAATACCTGGAACTTCAGGACAGTCGTCTTCGCTATCTTTTATGTCATCCCCATCACTGTCAGGACAACCATTTAATTCAAGAAGTCCTGGAGTCTCTGGACAATCATCTTCACTATCTCTTATACCATCTCCATCACTATCAGGACAACCATTGAAAATCGCTAGACCTGGTATTTCTGGACATTCATCTTCTTCATTCAGAATTCCATCGTTGTCAATATCAACATCTCCAAATAAAAAGGCTAGCCCCAAAAGATGTTGAAAATGTTTGTTGCCGTAGGTTTCACCCGTATTTTTATAAATAGTCTCCAATATAATCCCCGTCTTTTTTTTCTTACCCATCCAATATTCTAAGCCAGCTCCTAAGTTGAAATAACCCGCTCCTGTTTCATCAAAAAAAGCATATCCCCCACCAATTTCAAGAAAAGGCTTTAGGCGTTGTTGGGTTTTAAATACATCTCCCAAATTGTATGAAACGATCCCATCTACATTATAATAATTGTCCGAAGCGGGTAGATCCCCATATTGGTTAATTTTATTTAAACTAAAACGGGTTCCAAATGAAAATCCGGCATCCACATATTTTTTAACTCCAATAAATGAAGGATAAGGCGCAATGTTCCAGTTATTTGTATCAAGGTAGTCTTCAAAAATAGCTCCGGAACCAATGGCTCCCGTTGGATAAGTGACCACAGCATTAGTACCAAAGAAAAATTGCCAAGAATATTTTTTTGATTGTGCTGAAATGATATTGTTTGATAACAAAGCAACAAATAGTAATAAAATCCATTTGTTTAAAACGCTCTGAGAAGAATTGAGTAATGGGTGGTTCATAAGTAGGTTATTTAATTTCAAAAAGTTTAGTTTGGGTTAAAACTTGGTTAAATTTACAAAAAAAAAAAATCAACCGATAGTTTTGACAGAAATCGTTTCATCTATGTAAACCAAGTGTTTTTCGACGGTGGAATACCCCATTTTTCTCAAGATAAATCCGTAGGCATTGATTTGTTTTTGATCCAATTCTTTGGGAGCACCCGTTTTATAATCTATAATGCAAGCGTGATTCTGAGAAACTATATTTAAACGATCCGGGCGAATCGTTTCCCCATGGGGAATCAAAATATCTTTTTCGCAAAAAACGACGCTGTCTTCTTTAAAATAGGCATTTAATTTGGGATGATACACAATTGAATGTAGCATTTGGGTAATCGAATTCTTTTCTTTTTGATCATATTTTTTTTCTAAAAAAGCATCATCCAAAACTTTAGAAAGCAATTCTTTATGAGTGATTTTAGCTAATAAGTCATGCACAAATATTCCCTTTTGCAACGACTCTTTCAATGCGTTATTGAATGATTTTGAATATAAAATTGACTGGGTAAATAACTTAATTTTA
>JAYNHN010000118.1:0-3431 GCA_038108035.1 Flavobacteriaceae bacterium | reverse complement strand
CCTTAACCGCCATTGAGTTGATATCGAAATACTTGTTTGGGCTGATTCAATGGTGTCTAATGCTATTTCTTGTTTTTTTCTAGTGGTTTTGACTCCCCATTCAAAAGAAGTTTCCTCAGTCAATTCTCCATTTTGAGATTTTACAAAATCTTGAAATAAATGGGCATAGCTACTCGATTTTGAAGATATCGAGACCTCTTTAGTAATAATGAATAACTGATTTACTGCTCGTGTAAGGGCCACGTAAAGTACATTCAATGCGTCCAACTCTTGCTCTAAGTGATGTTCTTCATACAGCCTTTTCCCTAAATCTCCATAGAGTTGCCACTCACCCGAAAAAGAAATCCATGCCCACGCAATATCTTGATGGTTTGTTTCTTTTAGAGGAAACCATAATTTTTCTTGAACTCTAGAATGAATGAGAGAATCCATAAAAGGTAAAATAACAACTGGAAACTCCAAGCCTTTGGCCTGATGAATCGTCATCACCTCAATGGCATTCATTCCTTTTGGCATTGAAAGTCTCAGTTTTTCTTTTTGGATTTCCCAACGATTTAAGTAAGTTGAGATCGACTGGGAATGCATTCTTGTATGTTCGAAAACATCTTCCAAAAAAGCTTGGATAACAGAGTTTGAAGCTTTTAAAATCGGAATTTTTTCCAACAAAGTATTAACCACGTCACTCAATGATAATTTAGCAACCTTCCCAAAATGAAGTTGAAAGTTAAAAAGTGACCCCAATTGATCAAAGAATCGATTACTGTCGTGATATACATTGTCTCCAATGTAGTTGTGATATTCTTTATTCGATAAAGGGCTCTTTTCCCAAAAGGTATCCAAGATATGTTTATGGAATTGGGACTGATCGGGGCGAATAACTAGGTTTAATACAGCTATAATCAATTGAACTTCTTTAGATTGAGCCACCATCATTGATTCCGAAGAAACCAGATCATAACCGGCTTCAACTAATCCAGATCCGATGGCCATTGCTTGGTCGTTTTTACGAACCAAAACAGCAATATCCTTTTGATCGTAACCACAACCGATTGCTTCTTTTACAGCATTTATTGTTTTTTGAACGTACAGTGGACTGTCTTCTGTCTTTGTACCCCCTTTTGGAACTGCTTCCATCCTCACATAGCCCCCCTTTTTTTTTGTGAACTGCTGGCTATCCACACCAAACATTTTCTTTATATCCTTTGAGAGGCTTCTTTGAGCAACATGGTAAAAAAAACGATTGTTGAATTCTACTATCGCTCCATCCGAACGATAGTTCTCTTCTAATCGCTCCACTTCAGGTAAAACTCGAAAGGGAGTTTTTGTATTATTTAATAAATGTAAAAACTGTTGGATATCTCCTCCTCTCCATCTGTAAATAGCTTGTTTGGGATCTCCTACTATTAGTAAAGACCCGCGATCTCCGGATAGCGATTCACTTTCCAACGCATTCCCTATTAGGGGAATTAAATTAGACCATTGTAATTGTGAAGTATCTTGGAATTCATCTAAAAAATAATGCTGATACCGCTCGCCCAAGCGCTCAAAAATATATGGAGCGGCTTCTTGTTTTAACAATTGACCAATCTTTTTATTAAACTCCCCCAAAAGCCGAACTTCATTTTTTTCTTGAAGCAATTCGAGTCGCTGTACCATTTGTTGCAAAATAATCCGAGGCGACCAGTATTTCAATGTTTGATCAATAAGTAAGCTGATACCTACTCCTTTTTTAATTTCAACAAACAATGAGTAGAGTTCTTGTTGGATTTGGTCAATGATTATTTTTTTATTTTCATCAAGGCTTTTGTTATAAATGGGTTTTTCTCCTTTTAAGGAGGATTCCAATTGATTTTTGTATGCTTTTTTAAAATCTTCATTAGTTAAAAAAGCAAGGTGATTGTGCAAGTTTTTAATTTCTTTAGAATCGATCCCATTTTTATAAAGTAAGTGCTTGATTTGATTGACCTTTTCACTAATACTTTCTAGGATTTCTTTTTGTGTTTTTTTTAGCTGCTGTTCATCTTTTTTGTGCTGATTTTTGTCTTTAGATTGAATTTCCGCTAGGGGTTTTCTATCATTTTCATTGAGCAGTAGTTTAGCAAATTCATCCAATTCTTTTTGCACGTCCCAACTCAGTCCTTTTTTTACTTTATCAAGACTCTGGTTCAATAAGAGATCCGATAAAAATGGGTCTTTACCCAATTCATCTAAAATAGATTCAATGGTTTCATTGAGAATTTCTGAAGGATCAAGAAGTACTTCAAACCCAATGGGCAATTTGAGTTCTTTTGAAAAAGTTCTAACAATTCGATGGGTAAATTTATCTAAAGTTATCACATCAAAACTTCCGTATTCCAATAAAATTTTTTTTAACATTTGATGCGCTACGCTTCGAAGCTGCTCAGGATTCATTTCTAATTGCTTGCACAAGCTTTTTTGAATATGAATGTCCTCAGGCTTCGATTGAGAAAGGTCAAAAAGTGCAGCCAGTATCCGTTCTTTCATTTCATTGACCGCTTTGTTGGTGAAGGTCAATGCCAAGAGTTTTCTGTAAGGTCTTTGCGAATTTGAACTCAATAAAAGCTCAAGATACTTCAATACCAGTGTATAGGTCTTACCAGATCCAGCAGCAGCATTGATAATATGAAAAGTAGTCTGATTCAAAGCCTTAAAAGTTAGTTAAATGTAAGGCTTTTCTAAAGTTAAGCTTATTATCAAAAAAGAAATTTTAATTTTGTTTAAATCTTTAAAACAAAATTATGGCATTTGAACTTCCTTCATTATCCTATGCGTACGATGCATTAGAACCGCACATTGATGCTCGTACCATGGAAATTCATCACAGTAAACATCACAATGGTTACACAAGTAAATTAAACGCAGCTATTGCGGGAACCGATTTAGAAAATCAAACCATCAAAGAGATTCTTACCCATTTAGATCCTGAAAATAAATCGGTACGAAATAATGGTGGTGGATTTTATAACCACTGTCTTTTTTGGCAAATCATGTCCCCCAATGGAGGTGGAGACCCCAAGGGTGATTTAGCTGCTGCAATCGATCAAGCTTTTGGTTCCTTTGATGGCTTCAAATCTGAATTTGAGAATGCAGCTGCCACTCAATTTGGTTCAGGTTGGGCTTGGCTATGTGTTCACAAAGACGGTTCACTAGAAGTTTGCAGCACCGCCAATCAGGACAATCCATTAATGCCCGGTTTGGGTTGTAGCGGAACTCCAATCTTAGGAATCGACGTTTGGGAACACGCTTATTATCTCAATTATCAGAATAGACGACCGGATTACATTAATGCTTTCTTTAGCGTAATCGATTGGAGTAAGGTTGCCGATTTGTATGCACAAGGTGCTCAGTAGTCTCTTAAAATAAAAAGGAGGAATAAATTCCTCCTTTTTGCCCCAAATCTTACCATGAAC
>JAYNHN010000117.1:0-7243 GCA_038108035.1 Flavobacteriaceae bacterium | reverse complement strand
TATATGTCATAAATGAAGGAACAAATTACGTTCGTATCTATTTAATTTAGTATTATGAAAAATAAAATATTTTTGAAATTAGTTGCTGTTCTGATGATGTTTGGTGGTTTTGGCATCATTTGGATTGGTCTTAGCATGAATCCGCAGTAGTAACACTACTTTTAGTTACTAATCTGCTTCTCTTTATCTCCCTCAAGGTTTTTTTTTTTTATGAGGTTTTTATTGACCTTCTTTTTTATGCTCTTTTTGCCAATTTTAGTTTAAGCCTTTTCGAAAATATCTTTCTTTTATCTCTTCACAACTGATTAATTGAGTAAACGGGTTAATGGGATTAAAGTGTTAAAAAATCAGAATGTCCATTTTATTCATCTGACCTATAGTTCTATAAGTAAAAATAATATTCAAATAAAAATAGACTCAAAATAAAAACTAGATTTACACTCATTCTTATAAGTGGGTGGAGGGAAATGCAGATGATTAAGTCAATGATGTTTTGAAACCTTGCGGCCTAGCTGCCCACTTTTTTTATGAGGTTTTTTTTTAATCTATTTAAACCAACCTCAGATCACGATCCTAATGTATTCCTTGGCTAGTTTTTAATTTACCTTTTTTTATTTCTCATTTAAAAAACAAATACCGTTTTATTATAGTATATTTAAAAATTAACTTAAAGTAGAACCATGGATCAATTATTTCAACGACTTGCATTTGCCTTTATCTTATTTTCAATTACACTTCAATCACAAGAAGTAAATTCAGAAATCGGTCATCCATTTAAGAGCTTAAAAACAGATTCTTACTTAGGTCATGTAGATTACGATTCGGAGAGTAAAATCACTTCTCTTTATTATGTAGAAAAAAATGTATTTAAAACCATTTTTACCACCTATCGTTTTGACAAGGATTTGCAATTTATAGACGAAAAAATTGAAGAATACTCCCTTAGAGATCAGGTGGAAGACGCTGTCGAAAATTTTAGTTGGTTTAGCTATAAAGGGGATGAATTAATCGATGAAATCATTATGATCAATTCAAATTTAAAAGGTGAATTAATTGCAAGAAAAGCAAGATGGGTTCGAACTTATAATTGGAATTTTGGATTGTATATCCCCAAGTTTGAGTATTTAGATGATGTTAAAATCAAAGGGCTGGACGGGGATCGGATTTATCTTTACGATCGTTTCTACAACCGTGAAACAGAAGAAAATATTCTGTTATTGGGAATTAAACCTCCAAAGGGAGAAACTAAAAATGCACGATTTCAACACGCACGAAAATTTCAACTCCTCAAAATTAATTCAAATTTAGAAACAGAATTTGGTGAAATTATTGAATTTGATACCAACAGAGCTATCAGTTTTATAGGTAGTTTGACATCGAATCTTGAACGCGAAAATAGTTCTGAAATGGACCTCTCTCAAGGTAATATTTCCATTGTTTTAACTCCTGTAAAGTCTTTACTAGGTAAAAAATGGCAAAGTGATCATCCAGAAAAGCATACCATGCTTGTGATCAATGCAGAAGGAAAAATAGAATCCAGAATTGATTTTGATGCACCTACAAGTGGTTGGGTCATTCAAGACTTAGTGGTGTCTAATGAAGGAAAGGACGTGTATTATTTTGGACCTGCGAAAGATGGTTCCTATGTAAATATGCTAACCCCTACCAAGTCCCCATTAACGAGTCGAGCTGAAACGAAAGATATTAAGTTTAAAAATTTTCAAGTCATGAAAATTTCAAACAACCAATTAGAGTGGATAAATAATACAGATCTAAAAGATTTTAAAGCCAAGAGTGTCACTCCTCCTTCTCAGAGAAAATCTCCTGATTATATTGGAAAAAATTTCATCAACACCATGACTTATGTTACTAAATCCGGAGAACTTTTTATTGCGGGTCAAAAATTCAAAACCGATGACAAAAACGAAAAGAATCCTGATGGTAGCCCTATTTTAGAATACACCTACAAAGATTTAGTCATGTTTCATTTCGATAATAAAGGGGGGTTAAAATCTCAATACGGGATTAAAAGAGACAAAAATAACAAACATGCCAAATCTCAGTTGACACCTCAATACCTTTATGAAAATAAAGAGGGAGATCAAGTCTATTGGGTATACGGGGAAATTAAAGGACTCCGATTTGGACTAGAAGTAGGAAATGCTCTTAAAATAGCAGGGGTCAATTCCATTTCAAAGAGAAAATTATTGTTTTACCCTACAGTAGCAAAAATTGATCTAGAAAAAGGAAAAATGGGCGATTTTGTTCCTTTGGGTGCAAATGCTGATGGAAAACAAAAATACTTTACCAATCCAGCATTTCCTCAATTCATGACTACTGATCAATCCAAACTGATTTTTATTGGAGAAGATCGAAAAGGTTCTCTAGTTTGGCTCGCAAATATGAATATTGAATAGCCTTTCAGAATTCGCCTGACAAACACAAATAGTGTATTTGAAAATTATTATTTAAAAAATTGAATTTAAATAAAAAAAGAGGGCAAAGTCAAAAGTAAAAGGTTTCAAAAACCATGGTCAAACTAACATTTCCTTTTACCCTCTTTTAGGTCTGAATCTTGCTTCAAATTTAGGTGTAAACGAAATATATTTTTCAAATGATTAAAACTTTTTCCCAATTTCATTATAAGTAAAGTTGATAATTAATTTTTTGAGCTGAGTATGAAGATCTACTTTGAGTGTTGATCATGAAAATAGCTAAAAACCAGCTATGCTCGATACAATCCAGTAGTTAATTGTATTTAATGATCAAAAATAAAATAGCCTTTGAATTGTTTTATAAAAATTTTATAATTTTGAGTGCTTTTAGACTATATTATCCTAACTAAAATTGAAAAGAAAATTTCATTTAACAGTTGCTCTTTTAACATTTCTGGCTTGTTCTCAAGACAATCTTGGTATAACAAGTGAAGAAAAGGAAGATAAGAGTTGGCTGGCTCGATTCAAAGCGATCAATTGCCCTACCTACGATCAAATTACAAATACTACATGGATTTTAAATGGGTTTGTTCTTTACCATACAGATGGATTGAAGCAAATGGCTTTGAGCGGTTCTACACTTCGGTTAAATGAAGAATATTGCAACTTTGGACTGTTTGGCGGAACCATACCCAGCGGTTTGGGTGATGATTTTCAAGAAGTAGGTTATGGAGAACGACTCAATTTGAATGGATGGCTAATCGCCAAATATACTTCTACCGAAACACATCCTGACAATTGGATTATGTACCGGATTTCTGATGGCTATTGGGAGCGTTGGGATCTTGCAGAAAATGAACCCGGAGAACCCAGACCTTTTATTCTAGGCAACAGTTTGGAATAATAAAAAAACAGAAACCATTAACCGATTTCTGTTTTTGTAACACTTCTTTAATAATTCTTTATTGATGAACCTATATCCGTTATGAATACTACTATTGAATTGAAAAAATGACTCTTCGATTTTTCTTTCTTTCCAATACAGATGTATCTGTTTTGGAATCGCTTTCACCCATTCCGACACTTTTGATACGTGTACTTTCAATACCCTTTGATTCAAGGACTACTTTTACTTGATGGGCTCTTCGTTCAGAAAGCTTTTGATTGTAAACCTCAGGACCTTCTTCAGAAGCATAACCGGATACAGTTAGTGCTACATAACCGTATTTTTTTAATTCTGTAGCAAGTCTATCAAAGAAATCACCCTCTTCTTTTACTTGATCGCTATCAAAACCAAAGAAAATACTTTTACCTTTAACAATTTCTACCAGTGAGTTCGGTTGATCAGGACATCCTTTGTTGACTTTGGAACCGGCTTCGGTAGGACAAAGATCCTCTTCATCATTGACTCCATCGGAATCTTGATCCGTTATTGGACATCCTTGATTGCTCTCAGGACCTGATTCTTCTGGGCATTGATCGTCTTTATCAACCAAGCCATCTGCGTCACTGTCTGGCCAGGGGCATCCTTCATTTTCCGCATCACCCGAAACCTCAGGACAGGCATCATTTAAATCCAACACACCATCCTTGTCAATATCGGAGGTTTTATCCTTAATGATTTGATCGATAGTTTCTTTTTCACATTCCAGTTTTATTTCATAAAGTGTCATACCTCTATCTTTCTTAACTTTTATGATTTTGGATTTACATCCTTTTTTGGATACCACAATTTGTAACGGATAGTCAAAATCGGTACTCACTTTGAACTTTCCGTCTGCTTTTGTTAATTTTCCGCCATAATATCCGGCACCGGAAATTCGCAGGGGTTTTATAATGACCATTGCTTTTTCTAATTCAGTTCCCGTTTCTAGATCACTTACTACTCCTTCAAATGATCGTTGAGAAAATAACCCTGCCGGTAGAATCAGCAAAAGCAACACAATTTTGATTGAAATAATTTTTTGCATAATAATATAGTTTCTTTAAATATATGAAATGTAAAACACATTCATAAAACATGCTAAAAAATTGAGCACTTTCAATTTCTAATGAGCCGTAAACCGATCGATTCATTTAAAAAGGAGTAGTCAAAATCGCTAAAAAAGTTTCAATTCCCTTCCAGTAATTTTCGAAACGTAAATTTTCATTTGGGCTGTGTTGATTGTTGTCCAAATTGACTGTTGGAACTCCAATGGCGGGAACACCTAACTGAGAAACAAAAGGTGAGATCGGAACAGAACCACCACTGGTTCTAATAATTACAGGGGGTTGATTGTAATAGTCAACAAACAATTTTGTAAGCCATTTTCCTTCTTTAGAATGGGTTTCGGTTCGAAATGCAGGATAGGCAATTTTGGAATTCATTCGTACAATTTTATCGTATTGCAAACGCTCATTTTTTGTAGGCTCATGATCCAAGATTTTAAAGCCCATTTCAGATATATGCTTTCGAACCCCTTCAATCAACTTCTCGGGTTTACTTTCCAATACCAGACGAATGTCGATTTCAGCAGTTGCCGTAGAAGGTATTATCGTTCGTGCTTCTTTACCTACCCAACCACTTTTCAATCCTCTAATATTTAGAGAAGGATATTGAATGGATTCTTGATAGATTTCTCCTACCTGATCATTGATACGTGTTTGCGTTCTTTGTTTGATGGATTCATCTTCGGAGGGAACTTGTCTAAGTAATTTTTTAACCTCATCGGTAAGCGTAATTCCATCATAAAAACCCGGAATGATGACTCTTCCCTCATCGTCTTTCATCGTGGCTAGTATTTTAGAAAGTGTTAAAGCAGGATTGGGTAAATAATTTCCATAATGTCCGCTATGCTGTGGAGTAATAGGACCATAAGTGGTCAATGTCAAAGAAGAAATACCTCGATTTCCAAAGACTAAAGTGGGGAGTCCGGATGCGTGCATGGGTCCATCTAAAATTAGTAAAAGATCTGCTAACAAGTCGTCCTTGAAATTTTGAACCGCTTCGGGTAATCCTGGTGAACTTTGCTCCTCTTCAAAGTCAAGAACGAGCTTGATATTAAAGGCTGGGGATTGATTGATTTCTTTTAGGTAATCCAATGCTGTCAAAAGCATAATAAACGGCCCTTTGTCATCTGCACTGGAACGTGCAAAGATTCGGTAATCAACTTCAGCATCTTTTCCCAGCAGGCTCCAATCAACTGTTTCGAACGAATTTCCTTTTTTTATCTTAAGAACAGCTTGGTAAGGATCGGGTTGATTCCATTGAGATCGATCGATCGCTTGACCGTCCAGATGCATGTAAAAGGCCAGAGTAGGAAGGTTTTTATCGATCTGTTGTTTGGCTATCATCAAGGGTAAGGAGGAAGTTTCTAAAATTTTAATATCAAAACCCATCGATGTTAATTTCTCTTGAGTCCAAGCAATATTTTTTTTGATCCCCATAGGAAGCCCTGCATCATTGGGAAGAGATAAAAATTCCTTAAACAAATCCAAACTTTCAAACCCCTTTTGCTTAGAAATAGTTTCAAAAGTACGCTGTGCCAAAAGAGATTGCATAGTAATAATGAAGATTGCTAAAATGCGAGGTGATATTTTCATATTTGTGTTTTCTTAAGCCTAAATATAATGATAAAGAAATGAAAAATCCATTTTTAAAATTCATGTCAAATCAAAATATTTGATAGAATCATTTCAAAAAAGAAACGTATCTTAAACTAAAATTCTAAATTTAGAAGACTATAAACCAGATAGATAAAAAAAAAATATTTTTAGGTAGGGTAAAAGATTTTCTATGCGGTATATATCGTAAACAACCTAAAACTTTAAAATTATGAAGAATACGAAATTTTTGATCTTTACATTAAGCATCTCATTTTATTTTGCTTGTGAAAAAAGCGATGATTCATTTTCTGATGAAAGTCTCACCACTACCACAGTAATTGAAGCTATTAACTCTGTTACTTTTAATGAAGACCTTGATGATGTCATCAATGTAGGACTGAATTCCAAATCAATGAGTGGCAAAGTGTCCACTGCGAAGCGGGTGTTCTCCTCTTCAGTAGACCCTGAAAAATTGGGTGAAGATCGCTATGGAGATTGTGCAACAGTCGAAAATGATGAAGAAAATAACACAAAAACAATCATATTTAGTGGTGATTGCGAAGGCAAAAAAGGTCAGTTAAGACAAGGAACCATTATCATAACTTATTCTGAAGAACGAGATGTAATTGGTGCTTTTCATCAAATTGAATTTATAGATTTTTATATGAACAATGTCAAAATCGAAGGAGTTCGAACCCGAGAGGTCATTGATATCGATTCCAATGGAAACAAAACCGTACAATCCACTTATTCGAACGGTAAAATGATTTATGAAGATGGAACGTTTTCAACAAAAAATTCATCCTTTACACGCTATTTTAACAAGGACTCCGAGGATCCCTATTCGACTCTTTCAGGGTCATCCGAAGGAGTAAGCACTGAGGGTATAGCCTTTTCCATGAATATTGTTACTCCCATCAAATTCGTATATAATTGCGATTTAGGAAGAGAAATCAGAGGTCCCAAAAGAAAAGGTTGGAAAATACCTGTAGAGGGGACAAAAGTAATTGACGACGGTTCCAATAGAATCGAATTAAATTATGGTGACGGAATCTGCGATACCGAAGTAGATGTCATAACCAATGGAGTTTTAGAGACTGTGGATTTAAAAGATTTAAAAAGGGGAGATCGTTTTAAAGATCTTTTTAAAAACAAAGGAAAAATAGGTGGTGGAAAAGGGTAATTTCATAGATTTATCTTTAAAAAATACATTTGATATCAAA
>JAYNHN010000116.1:0-7301 GCA_038108035.1 Flavobacteriaceae bacterium | reverse complement strand
AAGTACGCCCTTTCTCTTTGATGCTGTTCGGAAAACACTGGACTATCGTTTAGCGAATGGGGGTGCGGGAACGGGTTGGAGTCGGGCGTGGCTGATCAATTGTGCGGCACGATTAATGGACGGAAAAATGGCTCAAAAGCACATCCAACTCTTACTCGAAAAGTCCATTTACACCAACCTTTTTGATGCACACCCGCCTTTTCAAATTGATGGGAATTTTGGTTATACGGCTGGAGTAGCTGAAATTTTAGTCCAATCCCACGAAAACGATCTCCTTCGCTTATTGCCTGCACTCCCTCCTCTTTGGAAAAACGGAAAGGTAAAAGGTCTTAAAGCCCGAGGGAATATTCTTGTTGATATGGAGTGGCAAAACAACCAACTTACTGAGGCAGTATTGATTGCCGCTAAAAACACAAAAACCAAACTCGTCTATAATGGATTAACCCATGAGGTAAATCTAAAAAAAGGAGTGCCTTTTGAATTTAATCCTAACTAAATTATAACTGGGAGTAATCCAAAGCTTGTAAAAATGTTCTTTTAATATCGGATACGGAATTGGCATATTCAGGTAGTACGGAAATTCGTTTCCATTCCGGATGCACGGCAAATTTTTCCCAATTGGCATCACGCTCCTCCATGGATTGGAATGAAAGCATGTAGGTTAATGCAGGCATCAAAGGACCGGAAACCTGTTCGCCAAAAAAGACGGAATGGAGTCCGGTTTGATCAAAAATGCTTAATTCTTCTTTATTAAACATTTTGATCTTTCTTCGAACGGCATCTTCACTGTATCCTTCGTAGGTTCTCAATTCAAACAATTGAGTTCCTTTTTCGGGTTTTACAATTTGAGGAAGACCGTCAAAAGCGATATAAAACGAGCTGCTAAATCGACCGTAAGATGGATTCGAAGCTGGAACTTGGTCATACTCTTTACGATCTTCTTGAAAGGTAGCATCCTTTTTTAAAGCCGCCAAAGTGGATTCATAAGAGGCCATGCTCTTGTAAGGAATCAAGAGAACAATTCGTTGAGGATGCTCATCGCCTAAGGGTTTAAAAACTCCTATATTTTCAATTCCTTGCCGATTGAGCGCAGGTAGTAAAGCATCTGACAAATAATCATGCAGCGGTTGAGCATCTGAAAAGAAAGGAATGGTATAGGTTCTAAGCTCGTAATACTCTTTTTGACCAAATGAAAGGGTAAAGACAAAAAGTAAAAGAAGCGTTGTTATTGTTTTATTCATGGTTCTTATTTTTAATTAAGCTTAAATTTAGTTATATAATTGACAAAAAACTATTAAAATACGCATCGTTTTGAGAGATTTAAACACTTTATTTACAAACTGTTAAGAATCGAACTGTTTTTGATGCAATGCTTGAATTAAGCAACTTGTTTGATCATTCTTTATCGAGTGTTTTATGAATCGCAAAGGCCAGTCCCCGAATTTCTGCCAGTCCTTTGAGTCGGCCGATGGCTGAATATCCCGGATTGGTTGTTTTTTTCAAATCGTCCAACATCTGATGTCCATGATCGGGACGCATAGGGATTTCCCAATCTCCTCTACCCGATTGTTTGCGTTTTCGTTCTTCATTTAAAGCGGATTTTACAATGGTGTACATATCTACATCACCCTCCAAATGATTGGCCTCATAAAAATTACCTCTACCGTCTCTTTGGGTGCTTCTAAGGTGTAAAAAATGGATGCGATCGGCAAAAGATTCAAAAATCTCGGGCAACCGATTGTCCTCTCGAACACCCAAGGAGCCCGTACAGAAAGTAAGTCCGTTGTTGAGAGAGGGCACAGCGGTAAAAAGGGTTTTTAAATCTTCTGCCGTACTCACCACACGAGGAATTCCAAAAAGAGCGAAAGGGGGGTCGTCTGGATGGATACACATTTTGACCCCACATCCTTCGGCCGTGGGAATGATGGCTTCCAAAAATTGGATTAAATGGCTCTGAATAGCACGGGAGGAAAATGAACTGTATGCTTCAATGCGTTGATTAAATTCCTCTAGAGTATAGCCCTCCTCTGCTCCCGGTAATCCTGCTATGATACTAGTGGTCAATTCTTTGATTTGATTGGGGTTCAATTGGGAAAAATATTCTTTTGCCTCTTTAAATTCTTTACCCGAATACTGATTTTTAGCATTTTTTCGTTTTACAATAAAGAGATCAAAAGCGCGAAGGGCGTTTATCTCGAAAGAAAGTGCCGTAGAACCATCTGCCAACGGTTTGAACAAATGTGTTCGAGTCCAATCCAATACGGGCATAAAATTATAACAGACGGTGTGAATTCCACATTCACTCAGATTTTGAAGGGTTTTTTTATAATTTTCGATATACTCTTGGTAGTTACCTTTGCGTAGTTTAATGTCCTCGTGAATGGGTACCGACTCCACCACATCCCAATTTAACCCGGCCGATCGAATTTGTTCTTGGTGGTCTCGAATTTGCTTTTGGGACCATACTGAGCCGTTGGGAAGATCGTGTAGAGCCGATACAACCGCAGTAGCTCCTGCCTGGCGAATGGCACTTAACGGAACCACATCTTTGTGACCATACCATCGAAAAGATTCTTTCATCTGTTAATATTTATTATTTTTTATGATCAGAATGCAGTTTTTACTCCGTTCAGATGGAACATCCTTAATAATTGTATCGGTCTGTGATTTAAACTTAATCGTAAATGTTTCATGATTTTTATGTAACTAAACTCCGCTATAAGCACTAAAACCTCCGTCTATGGGTAACACAATACCGGTTATAAAACTGGCGCTGTCACTACATAAAAAATGAATGGCGCCGCTCAACTCATCGGCCTCACCGAAGCGCTTCATGGGTGTATTTCGAATGATTTTTTCGCCCCGATCGGTCAAGCTTCCATCTTCATTGAGTAGTAATTTTTTATTTTGCTTTCCGATAAAAAATCCGGGGGCAATCGCATTAACTCGTACACCATCCCCATAGCGCAATGCCATTTCAACCGCCATCCATTTGGTGAAGTTCTCCATAGCAGCCTTAGAGGCGGAGTATCCTGCCACCCGTGTAATGGTTCGATCCACAGCCATGGAGGAATAATTGACAATCGAGCCTTTGCCTTGCTTTTTCATGACTTCTCCAAAAACAAGTGAGGGTAAAAGGGTTCCTTTTAAATTGAGATCGACTACTTCATCAAAATCGTCTTCTGCTAAGTCAAAAAGGGATTCGTTTTCACCAACCACGGCTCCGGGTAAGTTACCCCCTACCGCATTGATCAAGGCATCCACTCTCCCCCATTTTTGGATGATCTCTACCTCGACCTTGATTAGATCCTTCCGGCTTAAAACATCTACCACAAAGTAGTTTGATCTAGTAGAGGCGTTTAATTCATGAGTCAAAGATTGAAGTAAAGCTTCGTTTCTACCCAGTAGAATAACGATTGCTTGTTCTTTTGCAAGACTTTTTGCTATGGAACTTCCCAGTGCTCCGGTAGCTCCTGTTATGACAATGATTTTATCTTTTAATGAAAACATATAATATAATTCTAAATAGTGTAGGACGGATCCCAATAAATAGTTTTTTCCTGATCCATGGCACGGATGCCCATATCAATAGCAAAAGCTGTTTTTGCTCCTGAAATGACATTGGATAGAGGCTCCTTAGAGTCCAAGATGGCATCTCTAAAGTCCATTAAGGCTTGGCGGGTTGGATCCAAATGTTTAAAAGCTACTGGAACGCCTTTTCCTTCTTCCCAATTGGTGGCTCCGGATACCCCGTCAATGTCACCGTATTTTTTTTGATAAGATCCTTCCGGGTAAAACCAAGCTTTTGAATAATCTAAAACATAAGTGCCTTTATCTCCCAAAACATAGATTTTATAATCGTCTTTGGCATTGGCCGTCAGACAGGTAAATGTCGCTTTAACTCCATTGGGATAGGCATATACAACGTGAGTATTGTCATAGGTTTCTCTCCCGTCTTTCCAATAATCAATTCCTCCAAAACCTGAGACTTTTTCCGGATGGGAGTTAAACAACCAATTGGTGAAGTCAATTTGATGTGAACTTAATTCAGCCAAAAGTCCGTAAGAATATTCTCGATACATCCGCCAATTGATCTGACGTTCAAAGCGAGGATCTGGTACATTTCGCCTCCAATTGCCGTTTCGATTCCACTGGGCGTGAATGGCATGAACAGTACCTATACTTCCTTTTTGAATTTGATCTACGACGTGAGCATACAATCGGGAACTGTGGTACTGGTGTCCAGTTTGAAAGATCTTCCGATTCGAATTGAGTACCTTCTGGAGTAAATCCAAAGTGGCCTCGGCACCTTTAACCATTGTTTTTTCACAATACACATGCAAATGAGCATCCACGGCATCCATGGCAATGGAAGCATGGGTGTTTAAAGGGGTCGCAATGAGTACAGCATCCATTCCTTTATGATCCAAAAGTGTTTTATGATCCGAATATTGAAGGGCGGAAGGAACGATTTTGGTCGCTTCGTCTAACCGAAATTTTAGGGTGTCACAAAGTGCCACGATTTGAATCCCCTCCAAGTTTTTTAGAATACGAATTAAACCTTTTCCTCTGGATCCGGTTCCAATTACCCCCAATTTTACAGATTGAGTCGCATTCGGTTTTAAGATGGAAAAGACTCCTGTTTCAGGAATCAACAGGGGACTGAACAGTGCTGCGGATGTTTCTTTTAAAAAAGTTCTTCGTTTTTTCATTCTATCCAATCAATGCCCCTAATTTAATGAAGATTATAAAACAGCCACTGAAAAATTGAAAAAGGTGCTAAAATTCTTTATATTAGATTTTGTAACTAATTAAAAACATTTTGAAAAACATCCACTTTTTCCTATCTCTATTTTTGGGACTATTCTTCTTATCTCCTGCCTTTAGTATGAGTCAAGAGGCAGCTTGGGAAATTCTTTTTGACGGCAAAAGCCTTTCCGGATTTGAACAAATCAATGGGAATGCGCAATACCGAATTGAATCAGGTCACTTGGTAGGCATCTCCGAATTGAATACCCCCAACAGTTTTTTAGCCACCCAAGATACTTATGATGATTTTATATTAGAATTTGAGGTTTTTGTCGATCATGGATTGAATTCGGGAGTGCAGTTTCGAAGCGAAAGTAAAAAAGATTATTTGAACGGACGAGTCCATGGTTATCAATGCGAAATTGAAACGAGTCCTCGAAAATGGGCTGGAGGGGTGTACGATGAAGCACGAAGAGGCTGGTTGTATCCTTTAACTCGAAATCCGAAAGGACAAACCGCTTTTGTAACTGGTACTTGGAATCATTATCGCATCGAAGCAATCGGCAATTCCATTCGGACTTATGTCAATGGTATCCAATGTGCCAATTTGGTAGATTCAATGACCTCAAGTGGTTTTATTGCTTTTCAAGTCCACAGTATATCCAATCCGGAAGATGCAGGAAAAAAAGTACGATGGCGAGCGATTAAAATATTAACAGAAGAGCTCGAAAAATACCGCCATCCCGTTGCTCCCTACGCTGAAGAGATCAGTTATTTAGACAACCAATTGACTCCATCCGAAAAACGAAAGGGCTTTCGACTCTTATGGGATGGAAAAACTACTCAAGGCTGGAAGGGAGCCCATTTGGACGGCTTTCCTGAAAAAGGTTGGGAGATCAAGGATGGGGTCTTAACCGTTCAAGCCTCGGACGGTTCCGAGTCCAATAATGGAGGGGATATTGTTACGAATCAACTCTTTACTGATTTTGAACTCAGCGTTGATTTTAAACTCACTGAAGGAGCCAACAGTGGTATTAAGTATTTTGTCAATCCCAATTTAAATCAGGGACAAGGCTCTGCCATCGGATTGGAATTTCAAATCTTGGACGACCGCAACCATCCCGATGCAAAAAAAGGTAAAAATGGAAATCGGACGGTGGGATCACTTTACGATTTGATTCGAGCCGAAAACCGAACTTCGGGTGGGAGAGGAAAAAATTTTAAAGGTGTGGGGCAATGGAACCATGCAAGAATCGTGGTAAGGGGCGGACAGGTAGAACATTGGTTGAATCATGTCCGAGTCGTATCGTTTGATCGTTTTAGTCAGGTGTTTGAAGCTTTGGTAGAAAAAAGTAAATACGAAAAATGGGATCGATTTGGTCGTTGGCCTTCGGGGGTTATTTTATTACAAGATCACGGCGATGAAGTGTCTTTTAAAAACATAAAAATTAGAGAATTATAAATTTTGGCAATGGATACAACAAGAAGGGATTTTATTAAAACAACCGGTTTGGGAACGGTGGCGTTGGGTTTTGGCAATTTGACTCATGCTTCGATGTTTAAAAACTCTGTATTGGGGGCAAACGATCAAATCAATTGTGCGTTAATTGGGGTACGAAGTCGTGCGAAAGCCCATGCGATTGCCATTCACAGTCAAACCCAAGCTAAAATTCTCTACAGTTGTGATGTGGACGATGTAATCCTTGAAGAACACAATCTTTGGTGTCAAAAGAATTTGGGATATATTCCCAAAGTAGAAAAAGACTTTCGCAAAATTTTGGAGGATCGGGACGTAGATGCAGTTTTTATCGCTACCCCCGAGCATTGGCACGCTCCTATGTCTATTTTGGCGATGCAGGCCGGAAAGCATGTGTATGTAGAAAAACCGTGTAGCCACAATCCATATGAAAACGATCTTTTGGTTGCGGCGCAAAAAAAATACGGACTCAAAGTGCAAATGGGCAACCAACAACGTTCGGCAGCTACTTCCATTTTGGCCATTCATGACATCCGAAAGGGAATTATTGGGGAAGTATATAAAGGAGAAGCATATTACTCCAACAATAGGGGTTCGATCGGTATTGGAAAGGAAATCGACGTCCCCAAAACTTTGGATTGGGATTTATGGCAAGGACCCGCACCTAGAGAAGTGTATAAAGACAATGTTCACCCTTACAACTGGCATTGGTTTCGGAATTGGGGAACGGGAGAAATTCATAATAACGGTACCCATGAGATTGATATCTGCCGTTGGGCATTGGGGGTCGATCTACCGGAGAGCGTCACTTCTTTTGGCGGAAAATATACTTATCAAGATGATTGGGAATTTGTTGACAATCAACAGGTAACATTTAATTATCCTAATGATAAGTTTATAACCTGGACCGGACACAGCAGAGGAGTTTTACAACCCCAACGTCCCGGGCGAGGAACCACAATTTACGGAAGTAAAGGTTCCATTCAATTGGATCGTAATTTTTATAAGCTCTATGACTTACAAGGAAATCTAATCAAATCGGAATTGGAGAAGTCTCCAAGCGCTACCACCAATA
>JAYNHN010000115.1:6832-7344 GCA_038108035.1 Flavobacteriaceae bacterium | reverse complement strand
TAGATACTAGCGAAGGGAACAGGTTCTAAGGATATACTGTCTTTGATGATTGCATTTACTTCTTGTCCATACAGTGTAGCTTCAAATAATCCCATTCCTATCAAGAATAAAGATAAAAGTCCCTTTTTTTTCATGAGTTAAAGATATAAGTTTATACGAGCTATTGGATTTGATTTACAGATTTTAATATTTTTAAAGTTGCTCTTGTAAAATTTTAATCTCATCACGGTATTTAGCTGCTTCAATGAAGTCTAAAGATTTAGCAGCGGCTTCCATAGCCTTTCGCACTTCGCGAATTCGTTTTTCAATTTCAGGCTTGGTTAGGTATTGATTTACTTTTTCGGCTACTTTTCGTTCTTCGAGTTCGAGGGCATGGGTGGCTACTGAATTTTTACCCAATGCACTATCTAAAGATTTATTCAATGCTTTGGGGGTCATATTGTTTTGAATGTTGTAGGTCATTTGTTTCTCCCTTCGGTAGTTGGTTTCATCTATGGTTTTCTGCATACTTT
>JAYNHN010000115.1:4061-6822 GCA_038108035.1 Flavobacteriaceae bacterium | reverse complement strand
GCTTTACCATTGATATTTCGGGCAGCTCTACCTACCGTTTGTGTCAGCGAACGATTTGAACGCAAAAACCCCTCTTTATCGGCATCCAAAATAGCGACTAAAGAAACTTCGGGAAGGTCCAAGCCTTCTCGCAACAAATTCACTCCAATCAGTACATCAAAAATTCCTTTTCGAAGGTCTTGCATGATTTCGACACGCTCTAGGGTATCCACGTCGCTATGAATATAGCGGCAGCGAATCTGTGCTCGGCTCAAATATTTAGTCAGTTCCTCGGCCATTCTTTTGGTAAGAGTGGTTACCAATGTCCGTTCGTCCTTTTCAACGCGCTGTTGTATTTCCTCGATCAAATCATCGATTTGATTCAGACTGGGCCGTACTTCAATAATGGGGTCTAGAAGTCCAGTCGGTCGGATGATCTGTTCTACAAAAACCCCTTCTGTTTTTTCCAATTCGTAATCGGCAGGGGTAGCACTGACATACAACACTTGATTTTGGAGGGCTTCAAACTCTTCAAATTTGAGAGGCCTATTATCCATAGCTGCGGGTAATCGAAAACCAAATTCCACTAAATTTTCTTTTCGACTTCGGTCTCCACCATACATAGCATGCACTTGAGATAAGGTTACGTGACTTTCATCCACAATAGTTAAAAAGTCTTTTGGAAAATAATCCAACAAACAAAAGGGTCGAGTACCGGGCGAGCGCCCGTCCAAATAACGAGAGTAGTTTTCAATTCCGGAGCAGTAACCCAATTCTCGGATCATTTCTAAATCAAATTCGGTACGTTCTAACAAACGTTTGGCTTCTAAAAACTTTCCGATTTCTTTAAAATAGTCAACTTGTTTGACTAAATCATCTTGAATTTGACAGATGGCATTTTGCAGTATTTCCGGAGAAGTAACAAAAATATTAGCGGGATAGATATTTAATTTTTCAAATTGATCCAAACGACTGTTGTTGATGGGATCAAAGGCTTCGATGCATTCTATTTCCTCTCCAAAAAAATGAACTTTAAAGGCCACATCGGCATAACCGGGAAAAATATCGATAATATCCCCTAGAACTCTAAAGTTTCCACGATTGAATTCAGCAGTTGTACGAGAATAAAGACTTTGAACCAAACGATGCATAAGTTGGGTTCTGGAAATCTGTTGATCCCGTTCGATAGTGATGACATTTTTTTCAAACTCGGAAGGGTTTCCAATTCCATATAAACAAGAGACCGAAGCGACAACCAGAACATCTCTTCTCCCTGAGAGTAGGGAAGAAGTAGTACTCAGTCGTAACTTTTCAATTTCTTCATTGATGGATAGATCTTTTTCGATATAGGTACCACTGGTTGGGATATATGCCTCGGGTTGATAATAATCGTAATAAGATACAAAATACTCGACAGCATTGTCCGGGAAAAACTGTTTAAACTCAGAATAGAGTTGAGCCGCAAGGGTTTTATTGTGTGCTAAAACCAAGGTTGGCCGTTGGAGTCGTGCTATAGCATTGGCCATTGTAAAGGTTTTTCCCGAGCCAGTCACCCCTTGAAGGGTAACATAAGGATCATGATTCTCAAATTGTGAAACAATTTCATCAATGGCCTGAGGTTGATCCCCGGTGGGCTGAAAGTCGGAAACGAGTTTGAACTCCATACCAGTTTTTATAAATTCAAAATTAAGAATTATCCCATTCAGTTAGGAAAAAACCGTGTAAAAAGAACTTATAAATCCCTTATTTTTAAAAGGGTATATGACCCCCAAATAAATAGAGTGGACCAGACCATAACAATCAAAACATCACCGGTATGAATCGAATAATCTTTTGTAAAACCATCTCCGATTTGATCGGCAATATTTTGAACGGCAGAAAGCCGACTAAAGGGTTCTTTAATTAAATTTCCCATAGAATTAAGCGGAAAGAATCTAAAAATTTGTTCTGCGGATAGTGCAGGAATTAAATCGGATAATTTCCATTTCATGAGTCCAAAGGCAATTCCTTCTAAAAACTGCCAAATTGCAAGAAAACCTAATGCAAATGCAGAACGCTTGATGAGTAATCCCAAAAACAGACAAAAAGTGAAAAAACCAAAAAGTTTAACCGCATACGCAATCAAATACTCTAGGTCTGAAAAGACAATTGCCAGTTCATTATAGTCTGAATAAATCCCTCCTAGAATCAAGGAGATGATAAAAACTAAAAGTGTAGAAATCAAAACGAATGCCAGAATTGCATAGATTTTAGATTGTAAAAACTCCCCTTTACTTAAACCGTCAATTAGGTTTTGTTTTAGGGTTTTGTAGGAGTATTCGTTACCAATCATAGCCACGATTATGATCGCAAAAAAGATTTTAAGTAGACCAATTATAAAGGTGTTAAAATGCCAAATATAGGGAAAATTAAAAATTCCTTGTTCTGCCAGATAAAATTCAATAGGTCCTATTTTAACTTGGATCGTACTTAAAATTGCAACACTGAAAATCAAAAGGAAATAACCTAAAATGAGAATTTTGGAAATTCGACTGTACCAAAGTTTATGTAATTCAATTAGAAGTAGCCGCATCGTATTGGGATTTTGTTAGATGTAGGAATTGTTGTTCTAGAGAAGGGATTTTTTTCACGAAATGGGTTGCGTAAATTTTTTCTTTAGCCAGTAAATGGGCCAGCTTTTCTTCACTTAAAGGTGCATTGAGCGTAACTTTATAAAAAGAGTGAGTCTTCACGACTTTTTTTATCCCCGGCAAAGATTCTAGAAATTGGGAAAGTTTTTCGG
>JAYNHN010000115.1:0-4051 GCA_038108035.1 Flavobacteriaceae bacterium | reverse complement strand
GGTAGCTTGCAGTTCATAAAAGCCATGGGTCTGTGTGATCTGATCTACCGGACCCTCATAAAATTTAACTCCGTTTTTTAAAACAATCACTTGATTGCAAACTTTTTCTACCTCGTCCAGCAGGTGAGAAGCCAATAGTATGGTGGTGCCTGTTTTGGCGATGTTTGTGATAATCTCTCGTATTTGGTGAATTCCTTCAGGATCCAGTCCATTGGTGGGTTCGTCCAAGATCAATAACTCAGGATTATTGATCAATGCTGCGGCAATGGCGAGACGTTGTTTCATACCCAAGGAATAGGTTTTAAACGTACTGTTCCGTCGTTCCCATAATCCCACCAAATTTAATTTGTCCTCGATTGTATCTAAACTGCATTTCTTGATTTTACAAATCAATTTAAGGTTTTGAATAGCAGTCATATAGGGATAGAAGTTGGGTCGTTCTATGATTGCCCCCACTTTTTTAAGTGCTTCATGTGTGCTATAAACTCCTTCGTACCACTGAAAACTTCCTTCTGTAGGATTGATCACATTGAGTACCATGCCCAAAGTAGTTGATTTTCCACTCCCGTTGGGCCCCAGTAATCCGTATACATTTCCTTTTTCGATGGTAAGAGAAAGGCGGTCAACCGCTTTGATTTTCCCATACGTTTTGCTTAATTGATTGAGTTGTAAGTAGATCTTGCCCATAGGTTTCAATTCTACTTAATAACGAATGAAGATTCTGATTGTTACACAAAAGATAGTACATTTGATAAAAAGAAGGAATGGAAGAAAAATTAATTTCACAGAAAAAACCCTTTTATCCACTTTCTGATGCGTTGGCTTCTTTTTTAAAAACTTACGATCGCTGGATAGAAACCCCCATTTATTACGATGATCTCCTTCGGTTTTCGGGATCGGTTGTGGTCTATGATAAAAATGATGAAGACACACTTTGGATACGGGTCTATTATACCGATAGTGAAAGGAGAGAAATCGATTACAATCTTAAGAAAATATATACTCTACTCCATTCGGATGGGAATGAGATGGGAATCCCGTATTTAAATATTGACGCCATTGACTATTGTACTTTTGGTAACTCCAAGCCTTTTCGAATTAAAATCCGAAACATACTTAATGATAATTTTATTTATTACTACATTAAAAAAACGGATGCTTCTCGGGTTTTTGGATTGGAATATGAACACATGCTTTCCCCGTATAATCTAAATTTTTTGGTCAATGACAATACATTGATGGAAGAGCATATTGCTGGAATTCCGGGGGATGTTTTTATCAAAGATTTTTTGCCTCAATGTACAGATTCCGAAAAGGCTCAAATCGCTAAGGAATATGTCAAGTTTAATGAGCGAAGTATGATCCGTTTACTGGGAGACATGCGCGCATACAATTATGTGGTGGTACCCACCCATGATTTTGATCAGGTGGTTTATAAAATCCGCCCTATTGATTTCGATCAACAATCGTTTGAGGGAAAACTATCGGTTTATCGACCCCAATTTTTTAAAGAAAATTTTCCCATCATGGAATTGGTTCGAACCAAGCTAAATCAAAACTCGATCAATCAATATAAAATAGAAGAGCGATCCATTGTTGCACGGAGAATTATCAGTTCGGGAAATCGATTGAAAAAGTTGGTACAAATCATGCAAATGGAAGTGCTAACTCATCCTGAAAATTTAGAACGTTTGCGAGCGGAAATTTACAAATTCACTAAAGAAGAAGCCTTTAAGGAAAGTCAATCCATGGGAGATATTATCAAAGCTTCTTTTGATTTTGTTCGAAATCATTATGAAAAAGTGGATATGCACGATTTGTTTTAGTAAAATGCACTATCGTCGTATTCATCTAATTCTTCATCGTCTTCCTCAAAATCATTTTCTTGAGATGGGTTCAATCCTTCACTCTCAAAAAGTTTTTCGGGCGCCTCTTCGGGAACCTCTCCTTGTGCGTGAATTAAGTTAGGATAAACGACTCCAGTCACGAATTCGCCCACTTCCATCAACTCAACAAAAAAGGTCCATAGATTTAAGAAATCGTATACATAGATCAAATTGTGTTGACTGGCCGAAAAGAGGGTGTTTAAAGCCTGATCCCTGTAAGTAGGTAATGCCGTATCCATGGATTCTAGGGCTAATTCCTCTCCCTGAGTCCATTCCTCATCAGATTTATAAAAAGAAGCCATCTCATTTCCTAAAAAACCAAAAGCTTGGGTGATGGAATGATGTAAGTCCTCTAATGTAGCAGATTCTTCAATTTCAATGTCGCGAAGTACATCTTCTTTTACGTCTAAAATAATGCGTATTCGATAGATCATAATTGTTTTTTAACGGTAATCATAAAATAACTTTGTGCTCCAAATAAAAGAGAAGCTAAAACCAGATGTAGGGGTTGAGAAGAAAAGGGAAAGTCAAAATAATACATCCATATACCGGTAAGGATTTCCAGTAGAATTAAAGATAAAATTATGAAAAAAACGCGAGGGATAGATCTGTTTTTATAAAGTTGAAATGCTAAATATCCATGGATAGCGATGACTAAAAGCGAAAAACTTCTGTGGAGATAAAACAAAATGGGAGCATCGACCAACCACTGTGAGGCATTTTCTAAATTCCAAGTATGCATTTGATCGTCCACAAATTGTCGTACTTGGGTACCCATTCCAATTTGGATCAAGGTCATTAGAAGGGCAAAGCCCAACACCCATTGAAAAGTATTGGATTTTGGGAGTATATATTCCTTTGTGTCAGTTCGATTGAGTAAAAAGACCAAGAATAAAACAATCAAAAGGGCCATTGCCATGTGTATGGTAATTTTATAAGGCAATAGGTTGGAATCGACCACGGTTTTTCCCAACCAAGCTTGAAACCCCATTCCCAAAACCACTGCCAGTGAACCTAAAGGAGCCCAAAGATCACTTTTAAAATGAAACAAAGCAGAAATCAACAATACAAGGGTAGTCAGACCCGCCAAGGCACCCAGTAAACGATTGATAAATTCAATCCATGTATGGGTAGCATTGAATAAAGCGTAATCGTGTTGTGTGTAGGGCTCCCAGTTGGATGCATTGTATTGTTCTTGCGAATGAAAGTCGTGACTCGCCACCCGTAAACTCTCGGTTACGATGATGACTTCCCCCTGCTGGTATTCGTGATTGGGTTTCCAATTCAGTTGGGCTCTTTCAGTTGGTGGGATTAAATAGCCAAAACATTTGGGCCAGTCTGGACAACCCATGCCACTTCCTGTCATCCGAACAACGGCTCCAGCAGCGATGACTAAGTAAACGAGAACTAGGCTCGTGATAATTGCGGGTCTATAGAGATTTTTCATGTGGTTCGAGTCCCAATTTTTTTCCTTCTTTCTTCATTTTTTCAATGGCAGCATCGTATTCATTGGGAATTTCTCCCTCCAATATAGCTTCTTTTATCGCTTCTTTAATCAAACCGATCTTAGGCGAGGGTTTCAAATTAAAGTATTTCATGATTTTCTCTCCGCTTACCGGGGGTTGAAAGTTTCTTAAATGATCCTTTTCCTCCAGAGCGATGATCTTTTCACGAACTATTTTAAAATTGTTATGGTAGCGTTTAAAGCGCTCCGAGTTTTTTGTTGTGATGTCTGCTTCACAGAGCGTGATCAGATCGTCGATAAAACTCCCTGCGTCAAAAATCAATCTTCGTACCGCAGAATCGGTAACATATTCCTCCGCAATTACAATGGGGCGCGAGCTCATAAACACCATTTTTTGGACGAATTTCATCTTATCATTCAGAGGCATTTTAAGTCTTTTAAAAAGCTTGAAAACCATTTTTGCTCCCACAAATTCGTGATTGTGAAAAGTCCAACCCGTGGTGGTTTTAAATTTTTTGGTAGGTGCTTTTCCAATATCGTGAAGTAAAGCTGCCCAACGCAACCATAAATTGTCGCTGTTCACGCACAAGTTATCAACAACCTCAAGGGTATGGTAAAAATTATCTTTGTGCGAATGTCCTTCAATTTCTTCAATCCCTTTGAGAGCTGTCAATTCGGGGAGGATTTGCTGAAGTAATCC
>JAYNHN010000114.1:0-7527 GCA_038108035.1 Flavobacteriaceae bacterium | reverse complement strand
GGATTCTAAATATTATGAATTTTCGAATAAAATGCTCAAGGAGGTTCAACATACCCCGGGGTTTTTAGGAATAGAAAGCTATCATGAAGATTTAGGAAAAGGGGTGATCAACAGTTATTGGGTATCAGAAGAAGACATTCAGAATTGGAAAACCAACGCTGAACATCAGATTGCTTAAAAATATGGTAAAACAAAGGCCTATTCTCGATACAGCATTCGGAGTTGTAAAATTCATCGAGAGTACCATTTTTTACACTGATAAAGAGAACTAATAGTACTATGTCATCTGTGGAGACTTTCGATACCAAACGAAAAATTATTCATATTGATATGGATGCGTTTTTTGCATCGGTGGAGCAGTTGGATCATCCGGAGTGGCGAGGCAAAGCACTTGCCGTAGGTGGAGGCGGATCTAGAGGCGTGGTCGCGGCAGCCAGTTATGAAGCTAGGAAGTTTGGAGTTCGGAGTGCCATGAGTGGTATTATTGCTCAAAAGTTGTGTCCTGATCTGATTTTTGCTCCCACTCGTTTTGATCGATATAAGGAAATCTCTTCGCAGATTCGAAGCATTTTCTTTGAATATACCGATAAGGTCGAACCGATTTCAGTAGATGAAGCTTTTTTGGATGTTTCCGATTATCCATCGGCGACTTTAATAGCCCTTGAAATTCGAGAAAAAATTAATAAAAAAACTCAGTTGACTGCATCGGCAGGAATATCCGTCAATAAATTTTTAGCTAAAATAGCCAGTGATTGGAACAAACCCAACGGTCAAAAAACCATTCCTCCAGAGGAAGTACTCCCGTTTTTGGAAACCTTAGATGTCAAAAAGTTTCACGGGATAGGAAAAAAAACAAAAATTAAAATGTATGGGCTAGGTATCTATACGGGGATGGATTTAAAAGCTCAAAAAGAAACGTTTTTAACTCAGCATTTTGGTAAGGCAGGAAAACACTATTATCGGGTGGTCAGAGGAATTCATAACAGTCCCGTTAAGCCCCATCGTATTCCGAAATCAGTAGGTACAGAACGAACGTTTGAAAAAAATTTAAGTAGTGAATTATTTGTTGAAGAGCGACTCAAACAAATTGCTGAACTCCTTGAAAAGCGTCTTAAAAAAAATAAATTAGCCGGAAAAACCATTACTCTAAAAATAAAATATAGTGATTTTAAACTACAAACTCGTAGCAAAACAGGAAGTCTTTTTCTATCAAACCAAGCGATGATTTTTGAAGAAGCTCGAGCATTGTTGTACCAGGAAAAGTTAGAAAACTCAGTCCGTTTGGTAGGCATCTCCTTATCCAATCTAAATGCAGCAAGAGAAACTCCTCAAACGAAAAAAGCCCCAGTTCAAAATCCACAGTTGAGTTTGCCTTTTTAAATAACGGAAACTCTCAAAGTATTAACCATTCCTTTACTTTGGATGGGCATAGCGGTTAGATTGACCAGCATATCTTCCTTTTCTACATAACCCATTTCTAAAGCAATTTGGTTGATTTCCTCTACCGTTTTATCCGTGCTATTGAGATTGTTGTAATAAAATGCTTTAACACCCCATAATAAATTCAACTGATTGAGAATGATTCGGTTGGAGGTAAACACAAGGATATGCGATTGGGGTCTCCAGGCTGAAATTTGATAGGCAGTATAACCACTATTGGTTAGTGTGCAAATGGCTTTTGCATCGATGTCATTGGCTAAATGTGCAGCATGAAAACAAATCGATTTCGTTATAAATCGTTTGGTTCGAATGGTAGGAGGTTCCTTAGGAACTTGAATAAGCTCTGACCCCTCTACTGTAGCTAAAATATTGGACATGGTACGAATGACCTCAACGGGATATTGTCCCACAGAAGTTTCTCCCGATAGCATCACGGCATCTGCTCCATCCATCACTGAATTTGCCACGTCATTTACCTCAGCACGGGTGGGCGTCAAGCTATCAATCATCGTTTCCATCATTTGAGTAGCAATGATAATGGGAACGCGTGCTTTTTTTGCCAAAAGCACTAATTGTTTTTGAATCAGGGGTACCTCTTGTGCAGGAACTTCTACTCCAAGATCCCCACGAGCAACCATCAGACCATCGCAATAGGCAACTATCTTATCGATGTTTTCAATAGCCTCTGGTTTTTCAATTTTGGCGATAATTGGAATTTTACGATCAATGTGTTTTGCCATCAATTCTTGTAGATCTACAATGTCTTGGCTAAAACGAACAAAGGATAGTGCAATCCAATCGACATCTTGCGTAAAAATGAATTCCGCATCTTTGACATCTTTTTCTGTAAGTGCAGGGAGTGATATGTTGGTATTGGGTAAATTTACCCCTTTATTGGATTTAAAAGGGCCTCCTTGAATCACGACAGCTTTTACTTCGTTGGTCTTATTGGTAGAAACAACTTCAAAAATCAGTTTTCCATCATCTAGGAGGATGCGTTCTCCTTGTGAAACATCTTTGGGAAAATCTTGATAGTTCATGTAGGCTTTTTCCGCATTTCCTACAAAGGGGGTTTCGGTAGAAAACAATACGGTATCCCCGGGTTGAACAAAAGTACCTTTTTCCATTTGTCCTACTCGAAGTTTAGGGCCTTGAAGGTCGGCTAATATCGATGTGTTTGTATTTAATTTTTTATCTACTTTTCGAATCGCTTGAATCCGTTCACTTACATCATAATAGTCGGCATGAGAAAAATTGATTCTAAAAACATTGACCCCTTCGATGATCATTTTTTCGATTACTTTTTCTGAAGAAGATGCAGGGCCCAAAGTAGCAACGATCTTCGTTTTTTTGATAGTTGTCATTAATCAAATATTAAGTTCATTCGATTTCTAATTGTCTCCATTTCGATCTCATAGACCAAAGATACCTCAGACCACATTTTTAATCGGGTTTGAAGCAGATTAATAATTTGGAAATGATTGGATTTTATAAAAAAATCGATGTGTTTAAATTCCGGTAGTAAAGATAATTCATTTCTTATAGGCATTTCAAATAATGTATTATTATTATTAGAAGACGCCGTTTTATTTTCTTGGACCCATTTATTAGAAAACAGGGTACATTCCAAGTCTGTCTTTGTATCAAGCCATTTAAATTGATCGAAGAGCCCTTGTCTTTTTTCATTGGAAAGATTGTCCGATGTTTTTTTAAATCGTGCGTTGGCAGTGCGGTTAAGGTAAAAAGCAATTTCAAAAGATTCTTTTACGGAATGAATTCCAATCAGGTATTCATCTAAATCCTCTTCATCGATCTCTAGAAAATAGACTTTTTTACTCATTTAAATCGTTTTGAGCCAATTCTTTTAGTTTCAAAGCATGATAGGCTTTTTTAGCGGCTTTTTCTTCGGCTTTCTTCTTGGACAATGCCCTTGCTTTAACGATGAATTTTTGATCGATAAAAAGTTGGCAGTAATAGTTGATTTTAGGATCGAGTCCTTCGTCGCTTGCGGTTTTGAATTCTATTGAGCGTTTTTCTTTTTGAGTCCACTCAATTAAAAGTCCTTTGTAACTTAAAATCAAATCGTTTAAGTTATCCAGATCAACATGGGGTCCTATGATTTTTTCAAGGACATAGCTTTTGGTCCGGATATATCCTTTATCAATAAAAAGTGCACCAATCAAGGATTCCAAAAGGTTTCCATGAATATTTTCTCCAAAATTTTTGTGGTTATTTGATATACTAGCCAATTCAATAAGTCCCATTTCTTTACCGATGTGATTTAATTGAGAGCGACTCACGATTTTAGCTCTCAACTTAGTCAGAGTCCCTTCTTTGGCATCGGGGTAATTTTGAAAAAGGGATTCGGCCACAATAGTACCAAGAAGCGCATCTCCTAGAAACTCTAGCCGTTCAAAGTTGATAAGATTTCCTTTGGAGTCTTTTAGGTTGACAGAGCTATGAGTAAACGCTTTTTTGTAAAGAGCTTTGTTGGAGGTTTTGATTCCAAGTTTTTTTCTTAATTGGGTAAAAAAAATCCCGGATGTTGCCATTCGGGAATCTCGTATGTATTGGATCAATTTCACCTCCTAAATTAGTTTATTTTTTTAAACAAAACACAGGCATTGTGACCTCCAAAACCAAAAGTATTTGACATGGCTACATTTACGGTTCTTTCTTGTGCCTCTCCAAAGGTAAAATTAATACGGGGGTCAATGTTCTCGTCTGGTGTGGAGTGATTGATCGTAGGAGGGACGATATTGTGCTTCATTGCCATAATAGAAGCAATGGCTTCTATGGCTCCTGCTGCACCTAGTAAATGACCCGTCATTGACTTGGTTGAGTTGATATTCATCTTATAAGTATGATCACCAAACACCCTAACTATTGCATTGGATTCAGCAATATCACCCAAGGGAGTTGAGGTTCCGTGCATATTGATAGCATCAACATCCGACGGCTTTAGTTGAGCATCTCGTAAACAGTTTTCCATGACTTTGGTAGCACCCAAACCTTCCGGATGAGGGGCTGTCATATGGTGAGCGTCTGCGGAAAGTCCACCCCCCGCAAGTTCAGCATAAATAGTAGCTCCTCTGGCAGTAGCGTGTTCGTAAGATTCAAGAATTAAGGCTCCTGCTCCCTCGCCTAAAACAAAACCATCGCGGTTTTTATCAAACGGTCGTGAGGCTGTCTTAGGATCGTCATTTCTTTTGGAAAGCGCATGCATGGCGTTGAATCCACCAATTCCGGCTTTTGTAACTGCAGCTTCTGAACCACCCGTAACGATGACATCTGCATAGCCCAGCCGTATGTAATTTAATGCATCGATCATAGCATTGGAAGCAGATGCGCACGCAGATACGGTAGCAAAATTAGGACCTCGAAACCCATATTGAATGGAGATAAGTCCTGGAGCAATATCTGCGATCATTTTAGGGATGAAAAAGGGATTAAAACGAGGGTTTTCATTTGCAGCTGCAAAGTTCAACACCTCATTTTGAAATGTTTCAAGTCCTCCAATACCCGCTCCCCAAATGACCCCCACACGATCTTTGTCAATTGTGTCTAAGGGTAATTGAGCATCTTCGATTGCTTCTTTTACGGAAACAAGCGCATATTGGGCAAAACGATCGTTTTTCCGAGCCTCTTTTCGATCAAAATGATCAAGAGGATTAAAATTTTTAAGCTCACATGCAAATTGTGTCTTGAATAAAGCGGGATCAAAATAGGTGATTGGAGCGGCTCCACTGGTTCCAGACAATAAACCCTCCCAATAAGTTGAGAGGGTATTGCCAATAGGTGTAAGCGCCCCCAATCCGGTAACTACTACTCGTCTTGGTTCCATGACACTTAATTAGTCTGCTTGTTCAATAAATTGAATGGCTTGTCCGACCGTAGCAATATTTTCTGCTTGGTCGTCTGGTATTTGAATATCGAATTCTTTTTCGAATTCCATAATCAATTCCACAGTATCCAACGAGTCTGCTCCTAAGTCATTAGTGAAGCTAGCTTCATTAACAACTTCGTTTTCATCAACCCCTAGTTTATCAACTATAATGGCTTTTACTCTTGAGGAAATGTCTGACATAATTAATCGTTTTAATTAAAAGTGTCAACAAAAATAAAAAACTTTGAAAGAATACAACAGAATGAGTTTGATTAATAAGTTTAATTTTGAAGGGATAAAAAAATTAGGTTTTTTTAAAAAAGCTTAAACACCACGTTTTTATTGGAATTATGATCAAAAAAATTGTTTTATTGGCTTCAGGAAATGGATCAAATGTGGAAAATATTTGTCGCTTCTTTCAACAGGATTCGACAGTTTCGGTCGCAGCGGTTTATACAAATAACCCCAAGGCGGGGGTTTTACAGCGTTTAAAAGCGTTTGATATGGAAGGTAAAGTTTTTGATAAAGTAAGCTTTACTACCGGAGAGCTGCTTGAGGAAATACAACAAATACGCCCTGATTTGATCGTTTTAGCAGGATTCTTGTGGAAAATGGGAAAGACTTGGATTCAAACTTTTCCTAATAAAATCATCAATATCCACCCAGCCCTTTTACCTAAATATGGAGGAAAAGGCATGTATGGACTTCATGTTCATCAAGCGGTTAGCGAAAATAATGAGGAGGAAACAGGAATCACTATCCATTATGTAAATGAAGAATACGATCAAGGCGATTTTATATTTCAAAAACGAATTTCTATTTCAAAGAATGATTCTCCCACTCAAATTGCAGAAAAAGTCCATCAATTAGAATACATCTATTTCCCTAAAGTGATTCAGGAATTATTAAAAAAAAAACGTGATGAAATCTAAAACAGTTTACCTATATACAGATGGTTCATCATTAGGGAACCCGGGTCCTGGAGGATACGGCATCATTTTGGAGTGGGCTGGAATGTCTTATAAAAAAGAGTATTCTCAAGGATTTGTTCGAACCACAAACAATCGTATGGAACTTCTTGCGGTAATTGTTGGATTAGAACTTTTGAAAAAAGCACCCCTGGAAGTGGTTGTTTATTCCGATTCAAAATATGTCGTTGATTCCATTGAAAAAAAATGGGTTTTAGGCTGGGAGAAAAAAAATTTTAAGGACAAAAAAAATGGGGATTTATGGAAACGCTTTCTAAAAGTATTTAGAACTCATAATGTGCACTTTCAGTGGGTCAAGGGACACAATCAACACCCACAAAATGAACGCTGCGATAAATTGGCTGTTCAAGCAGCAAAAGGTAAAAACTTAATTCCAGACACTATTTATGAGCAAAATGAACGGGTGATTTCACAAAACACTAACTAAGCTGTTCATAGTCTTTAATAAAAGTTTTATCAAACTCTAAAAAGCCTTGAAGAGTTTTTTACTTTTGCAGTATGAATAAAAAACTTTTGGCTATTGGCACGATGGCCTACGATGCACTAGAAACTCCCTTTGGCAAAACAGGAAAAATTTTAGGTGGGTGTGCTACTTATATTGGGCTTGCAGCTTCTCAGTTCAATACTCAATGCGGTTTAATCTCTATTGTAGGTGAAGATTTTGAGAAAGCTCATCTGGATTTGTTAAAATCCAAAGGCATGGATTTGTCAGGAGTGGTGAACATGCCCGGTGAAAAAACTTTTTTCTGGAGTGGTAAATACCACAACGATTTAAATTCTCGTACTACCTTAGAGACTCAGTTGAATGTTTTGACTAAATTCAATCCTGTGGTACCGGATCATTTTAAAGATGCGAGTTTGGTCTTATTAGGTAATTTGGATCCGAATCTTCAATTAGCCGTTTTGGATCAAATGCAAAAAAGACCGGATTTGATTGTTATGGATACCATGAATTTTTGGATTGAAGGTTATCGCAAAAAATTGGACGAAGTCATTGCTCGAGTGGATGTAATCTCAATCAATGATGAAGAGGCGAGACAAATAACAGGTGCGTACTCTTTAGTAGAAGCCGCCAAAAAAATCCAAGCTTTAGGACCCAAATATGTCATCATTAAAAAAGGAGAACACGGGGCCTTATTGTTTCATGAAAAAAAGGTTTTTTGTGCACCGGGTCTTCCTCTAGAAGAAGTTTTTGATCCTACGGGAGCAGGC
>JAYNHN010000113.1:4449-7584 GCA_038108035.1 Flavobacteriaceae bacterium | reverse complement strand
GATTTAACCCATGAAAATGTGGAAGAGCGATTGACCTTTTTTTCTAAAAGTCCTTTATTTAAAGGGGTACGTCACATTGTACAGGCTGAAAAGAACGATTTTGTTTTACGGAAGGATTTTCAGAATGGAATTGGTCACCTTGCACCTTTGGGGCTGACTTACGATCTTTTGATTTACCCTCGCCAAATAGAGTCAGTCATTCAACTCATTCAAACTTTTCCCAACCAACAATTTATTTTAGATCACCTAGCCAAACCCGATATTCAAAGTAAAAAATGGGAGGATTGGCGAACTTTAATAAAAGAACTCGCTCAATTACCCAATCTAGCGTGTAAACTTTCAGGGATGGTTACAGAAGCTGATTGGAAACTCTGGGAGCTTTCGGATTTTAAACCATATATAGAAACAATTTTGGATGTTTTTGGTGAAAATCGAATCCTTTTTGGTTCCGATTGGCCCGTATGTCTTTTGGCAGCAGAATACTCCGAAGTCTTGAACATTGTAAAGGAATTCACTGCTTGTTTATCCCCACAAGCCCAATCAAAACTTTGGGCGCAAAATGCCATTCAAATTTATAATTTAGACCTTTAATTAACCTTATGGACTTGCAACTCAAAGAAAAAGTCATTATCGTCACAGGAGGTTCCAAAGGAATTGGCCTTGGAATTTGCCAGTCTTTGGTTCGCGAGGGAGCCATTCCCGTAATTGTTGGACGCAACAAACAGAGCATCCCTAAAGCAGTAGCAGAACTGGAAAAAGATGGAGCAAAAGTAGGTAAAGCCTTTACTGAACTTACCGATCCCGATCAATGCAGAGCAGCCGTAGAGAAAGTCCTAGATGAATTTGGACGTATTGATGGATTGGTCAACAATGCAGGAATCAATGATTCAATCGGCTTGGAAAACGGTGATCATAAAAAGTTTACAACTTCTATTCACCGCAATTTGACCCATTACTACTTAATGGCTCATCACTGTCTGCCTGCATTAAAAAAAAGTCAAGGAGCGATTGTTAATATCGGTTCAAAAACCGCTTTTACAGGACAAGGAGGCACTTCTGCCTATGCAGCTGCTAACGGAGGACGCAATGCACTCACCCGTGAATGGGCTGTTGAGCTGTTGCCTTTTTCCATTCGAGTCAATGCGGTTATTGTGGCAGAATCGTTTACGCCCCTTTATCAAAAATGGATTGATACGTTTCCGGATCCACAAAAGAAACTGGCTTCCATTACCGAAAAAATACCCTTAGAAAAAAGGATGACCACCCCCGAGGAAATTGGTGATACCGTTGTTTTTTTACTTTCAAATAAATCGAGCCATACGACAGGACAATTACTTTTTGTTGACGGGGGATATGCTCATTTAGACCGATCTTTATAAGCTATGAAAAATAAAAGTCTTCCCATCCTTGTCCCCGGATCCTTAAGAATCCCCTTTATTTTAATCACTTCTTTATTTGCCCTTTGGGGTTTTGCCAATGACATCACGAATCCTATGGTATCGGCTTTTAAAAAAATATTAGAACTCGATAATACACAAGCTTCTTGGGTTCAGGCCGCTTTTTACGGAGGGTATTTTACAATGGCACTACCTGCAGCCTATGTGGTCAGGAGGTTTTCCTACAAAACCGGTATTTTGGTAGGGTTGGCTTTGTATGCATTGGGAGCGTTGCTATTTTACCCTGCGGCGTTTCTGGAAAATTACACTTTTTTTTTGCTGGCGTTGTATATTTTGACTTTTGGGTTGGCTTTTTTGGAAACCACTTCCAATCCCTTTATTCTCTCTATGGGAGCAGAAGAAACAGCTACCCAGCGACTCAATTTGGCGCAAGCCTTCAATCCACTAGGTGCCTTGATGGGACTTTTTGTGGCCCAAACCTTTATTCTGGGTGCATTGCAATCAGACGATCTCGATGCCCAAGGGAATGGAATTTATGAACGTCTAGAGGAACCGGCAAAATCCTTAATAAAAACCGCAGATTTGGAAACCATCCGAAACCCCTATGTAGCCTTGGGTCTCTTTGTAATTTTATTAATGATTGTGATTGCAGTGGTCAAAATACCCGAAACGAAAAAAGACCATCAATCTGGAAGCATGTGGGATTCTATCAAAAGAATTTATCGAAAGGAACGCTTCGTTGGCGGTGTCATCGCTCAGCTATTCTATGTAGGGGCTCAAATCATGTGTTGGACCTATATTTATCAATATGCAGAGAATTTGGGGATTGAAAATCAAAAAGCGGTTAATTATGCCTATGCCGCATTAATTTTATTTTTAGCTGGGCGGTTTTTATGTACCTTTTTACTCAAATTCATTAATTCCGGTAAGTTATTATTGTGGTTGTCCTCTTTAGCAATTCTTTGTTGTTTGGGAACTATTTTTATCCAAGGGATGGGCGGCTTATACGCTTTGGTATTGATTTCCTTTTGTATGTCTTTGATGTTTCCCACGATTTATGGAATTGCACTGACTGGATTGGGCGAAGATGCCAAACCTGCCTCTGCATTTTTGGTAATGGCCATTGTGGGGGGTGCTTTTATGCCGGTTCTGCAGGGGATGATTCTTGATATGGGGGGAAGTGCTTACAATGACATTCAATTGTTCGGTGTTCCTGAAGTGAATTTTTCTTTTGTTTTACCCATGATCTGCTTTGTAGTGGTGGGACTCTACGGATATCGAACCCTAACAGTCTATAAAATTGGGTAGTGATGGAAACAGAATACAAAAAATATTGTTTTGCGTTGGACTTAAAAGAGGATCCAGAAATAATTGCCGCTTACAGAGAACACCACCAAAAAGTATGGCCGGAAATCCTAGAAAGCATTCGTAATACCGGTATTGAAAAGCTTGAAATCTACCAAGTAGCCAACCGCTTGTTTATGGTAATGGAAACCCACTTTGATTTTTCCTTGGCTGCCAAAGCAGAAAGCGATTCTAAAAACCCCAAAGTTCAGCAATGGGAAACATTGATGTGGAATTATCAAAAAGCACTTCCATTTGCAAAACCCCATGAGAAATGGGTACAGATGGAGCGAATTTTTAAATTGTAATGAAACCCTTTATGGTATGTTGAGTTTTTGGGAACAATCACAAATGATCAATTTACCTATAATTAGACTAACTTGGTGCGATTGTG
>JAYNHN010000113.1:0-4439 GCA_038108035.1 Flavobacteriaceae bacterium | reverse complement strand
CACAAATGATCAATTTTGATTTGGTGGTTATAGGAGGGGGAATTAGCGGATTGTTTTGTGCCTTAACGTATAGACAACAAAATCCGAAGGCTCGTATTGCGATCTTAGAACGAGGTCTTTTTTCCTCCGGAGCCAGTACCAAAAACGCAGGCTTTGCCTGTTTTGGATCCCTTACCGAGTTAATAGACGATGCCACCCGAATGGATTCAGATACATTGTTGGAAATTGTTGAACTCCGAGTCCGTGGATTGGAACGTTTGCGGAAAACACTCGGTGATTCAACCATTGATTTTCAACAATTGGGCGGTTATGAGCTCTTTTTTGAAGATCAGCCCAAAGCGTTGGAGCTTATGGATCATTTCAACCGCTTACTCCAACCGATATTTAATCAATCTGTTTATGCTCTCAATCATTCAAAAATAAATGCCTTTGGGTTCTCATCCAAGCACATTAAGAGTTTGATTGAAAATCCTTGGGAAGGACAAATCAATACTGGAAAAATGATGAAAGCTCTCCGATCCAAAGTCGACCAAGAAGGGATCTCTTTCTATTCCCATTGTGAGGTTACTCATTTCGAACGTCATACTAAACAGTATAAAGTGTATATAAATTCTCCTTTCCAAAAGAGTGGACTGCAAACCCAAAAACTGGCTGTGTGTAACAATTCTTTCGCAGGAAGGTTTTTTAAAGACTTTGATTTACAACCGGGACGAGGACTGGTTTTATTGACCAAGCCCATCCCCTCACTTTCAATTAAAGGGTCATTTCATTACCATGAAGGGTATTATTATTTTAGAAATATTGATAATCGGGTGCTCTTTGGAGGCGGAAGAGAACAAGATTTTTTAGGAGAAACGACTACTGAATTTGGAATCAATCCGAAGATTAAAGAAAAATTGCTTAACGATTTAAATTCATTTATTCTTCCTGATGGCAATGGGTCTATAGAAATGGAATGGTCCGGAATTATGGCTTTTGGTAAAAGTAAAAAACCCATTGTAAAGAAAGTGGACACCCATGCGGCAGTTGGGGTCCGTTTGGGCGGTATGGGAATTGCAATAGGGAGCACTGTAGGCAAACAAACCGCAGAATTGTTGTTTGATTAATGTTCTAGGGGTTTTAGATTGTTTTTGTATTTTTAACACACCAATTAAGTCAAAACAAAACAAATTAGAAAAAACGATACAAAA
Source organism: Flavobacteriaceae bacterium (assembly GCA_038108035.1). Lineage (GTDB taxonomy): Bacteria > Bacteroidota > Bacteroidia > Flavobacteriales > Flavobacteriaceae > MS024-2A. The sequence continues at coordinate 3,249 of JAYNHN010000113.1, read as the reverse complement.
AGAGACTTATACACTTTAAAGTGAATATTTATAAAGTTAGAAGGAAGTTGTATAAAATCGAAATGTTCCCTTCTGTTACACTATTAAATTTAAACACGTGAAAAAATTGTTTTACTATTTTGGGTTTTCCTATCTGAAGCCCAAACAATACTGGCCCATTCGAATCGGATTTTTTTTGTATTTATTGATTGTTTACTCAGGGTTAATTTATGATTTGACTACAGAGAAGATCAAATACTATTCTTCCAACAGTCAATACTTGGAACTACTTTTTCAAGACCCGTTTTTCTATTATATATATATCCTGCCCGTTGTGGGAGTGTATGTAAGTTCCTATTTATGGGAATTTTACTTGACCGTTGTTAAAAAGAAATCCAATTCTAAAAATTAAAACCTTAAAAGCCAATAAAACTTGGTTCTCATTAAATAAGAATTCAGAGATATGAAAACAAAACTATGGCTGCTTGCGGTTCTGGTTCTTGGATTTGCAAATGCACAAGAACCTTCAAAAAGTGACAAAAAAGATAAGAAAGAAAAAACCTATGATGAGGTCATTACTGATAAAGCCGTAACCACCAAGGGACTTTTTAGCGTTCACAATCTTGATGAAAAATATTATTATGAAATTTCGGATTCGCTGCTGGATCGTGAAATGCTGATGGTGACTCGGATTGCCAAAACGGCGAACGGTTTGGGTTTTGGAGGCGGTAAACAAAACACACAAGTAGTGCGCTGGGTTAAGAAAAAAAAGAAGATTCTATTGAAAGTAGTTTCTTTTGAAAACGTAGCAGCCGACAGTTTACCCATAAGCGAGGCGGTATCCAACTCGAATTTCGAACCCATTTTAGCTACTTTTCCTATTCAAGTGATAGGAAATGACAGCCTACATCCTTCTTCAGTGATCGAGGTAACTAAACTTTTTACTGACGATGTCAAAACCTTAGGGATTTCGAACCGTTACAAAAAACGATTTAAAATTTCCTCTACGGATACCAAGCGATCCTATATTGAATCCATTAAAGCCTATCCATTAAATATAGAAGCTCGACATGTAAAAACGTATAAATCGTCTGAACCCCCTTCCAACAGCAGTTTACAAGCATTTTCGGTGGAGATCAACAATTCGATGATCTTGTTGCCTAAAACTCCTATGAAACGACGTTATTTTGATCGTCGTGTAGGATGGTTTGCGCGCAGTCAAGTGGATTACGGTTTGGATGCTCAAGAAAGTAGAAAAGTAACGTATTTAGATCGTTGGCGGTTAGAGGTTAAACCTGAAGATCAACAAAAATTTAATCAGGGAATTTTAGTAGAACCTCAAAAACCCATCGTGTATTACATTGACCGTGCAACTCCTAAAAAGTGGAGAAAGTACATAAAAGAGGGAATCGAAGACTGGCAAGTTGCCTTTGAGGAAGCCGGTTTTAAAAATGCAATTATAGCGAAAGATCCACCTAGCGTTGACGAAGACCCTGATTGGTCTCCTGAAGATGTTCGCTATTCGGTGGTTCGCTATCTTGCTTCTCCCATACCCAATGCCAATGGACCACATGTAAGCGATCCTAGAAGTGGTGAAATTTTGGAGTCGGATATCAATTGGTATCACAATGTAATGACTTTATTACGCAATTGGTATTTTGTCCAAACCGCTGCTATCAATCCCGAAGCGCAAGGGGTGGAATTTAAAGATGAAATTATGGGACGACTCATTCGTTTTGTCTCAGCTCACGAAGTAGGACACACTCTTGGACTGCCCCACAATATGGGTAGTAGCGTTGCCTATCCCGTTGACTCTCTTCGATCCGCTCGTTTTACTCAAAAGTATGGTACGGCTCCTTCAATTATGGACTACGCCCGATTTAATTATATTGCCCAACCGGGAGATGAAGGGGTGGCTTTAATGCCCAATGTTGGCCCTTATGACAAGCACTCCATTCGTTGGGGATACCGTCCTATTGATGCTTCTGAAGAAGAGGAAAAGAAGGTGCTCAACCAGTGGGTACTTGAAAGAGCGGATGATCCCATGTATCGATTTGGAAGACAACAACGACCCGTTATTGATCCCTCCTCCCAAACAGAAGATTTGGGCGATAATGCAGTTGATGCAAGTTTATATGGAATTGCCAATTTAAAACGAATTGTTCCCAAATTAATCGAATGGACTTATGAAGAAGGTAAAAACTACGACGATTTAGAGGATCTCTATGAGCAACTTTTTAATCAGTTCAACCGATATATGGGACACGTAACTTCCAATATAGGAGGGGTATATGAAATGAATAAAACCTACGAACAAGAAGGAGCGGTCTATACGCACGTAGATAAAAATCATCAAGCCCGTTGCGTTTCTTTTTTGCAGGAACAACTTTTTAAAACACCTACTTGGATGCTGAATCCCTCTCTACTCAACAAAATCAGTATGGCAGGAACTGTTGAAAAAGTAAGAGCCCTTCAAGTACGGACACTCAATCGTCTCTTAAGCTTTGATCGCTTGGCGCGAGTGATTGAAAATGAAGCTTTAAACGGCTCTAAAGCCTATGTTTTATTGGATTTTATGGACGATGTTACCAATGGAATTTGGAAAGAATTGAATACGATTGCTACGATGGATACCTATCGTAGAAATCTTCAAAGAGCCCATGTAGATCGACTGATTTATTTGTTAGAAGAGGATCAAAGACTGTCTGAAAACCAAAGGCGATACGGCAATTATACTCCATTGAATGTGAATCAATCCGACGTTCGAGGTGTTGCCCGATTGCAATTGATGAAAATCTATAAAAAAGCAAAGGCAAAAAGGAAATCTGCTAAAGGAATAAATCAAGTGCATTTGGATGAAATTTGTATAAGGATTCAAAACAAATTGGAAAAGAACAGTTAAAAAAAGATCAAAACCCCTTTTTTTGAATTGGTCAGTGGAATCCCTAAGTTTGAGTGCAATTCATATTATAGTTCATTTGAGCTATTATAGATTGGGATTCTACAAATGTTTTTTTGAACGATGACAAAATTAAATACAAACCGATGAAACCCTTTTTTAATTTTATACTCTTTTTGACTCTGGTTGGATGTACCCAAAGGATTCCGGATGTCCCACCCAATATTGTATTCATTCTCACCGATGACCAGGGATATGGTGATCTTGGAATTTATGGAGCAACCGATATAAAGACTCCTCATTTGGATCAATTGGCAAAAGACGGAGCCTATTTCACCTCCTATTACGCCACACAACCCGTGTGTTCCGCG
>JAYNHN010000112.1:2697-7665 GCA_038108035.1 Flavobacteriaceae bacterium | reverse complement strand
GATTGAGTTACTTCAGGACCTGTGGGCAAGTAGCGATCTTTGGTGATTTTATTCATGGCAACCACATACTTACCAAAGGGTTTTCGGGAATTTCCACCAGGAATCATAAGATGTCCTACGGAGTAGTAGGCAGGTTTTCTGTCGATAACTTCCCAAGTTCCTACTTTCCATTTTACCACTTCAGAGGAAATAAAGAAAGTAGTGTAAGCATTTCCAGCATCATCGAATTCAGTATGAAGGGGGCCGAGTCCAGCTTGTTTCACACTACCGGCATTGACGGCTTCGAAATCAATAATTGGAATACCGTAGGCTTCTCCTGAAAAAGACTCGTTTTCAATGGCTGTTATCATTTTGGAAAAGGAATGCACGGTAACATCAGCAGAAAGCTTACCACTTCCTACTATGTACTCACCTGTTGGATCAACATCACAGCCGTGTGGTGATTTTGGAGTTGGAAGGAAATAGACCAATCCAGGACATTCGGCCGGATCAAGCATTTTAATTTCCTTTTTCCAAGTGGTTGTTGCCATTTGTGTTTTTTCATCATAAACATTATGCGCATAGTTGACAGGCATGGTTTTAAATTTGACGGCTTTGATGTACTCCTCAGCTTTTTTCCAGTTGACAGCAGCTATAAAATCCTTGTCATTTTGCGAAGCATTGACCTCTAGTAATGTATTGGCCTCTTCTGTGTTGTAGGTAGTAAAGAAAAACCACCCATGGGAGTCTCCACGCCCCGGGTGAGCTTTGTCATAATCAAATCCAGGCATCATAATTTGAAACTCAATATCCATTAGCCCTTTTTCAGGCTCTACCGAGATAAATGAAAGGACACCTTTAAAGTTTTCTTTATACTCTTTAATAGAAATATCCCGTTGTGGAACAGGAACGCCAAATCGTGTCCCGGCGACTACATATTCCGTGTTTTCAGTCACATAGGATGAGCTGTGATTTCCAGCACTATTAGGTATTTCAATAATTTCTGTGGTTTCAAATGTTGAGAGATCTACCCTAGCAATTCGCGGCGTATTATTTCCATTTACAAAAACCCATCTTCCATCAAGCTCACCGTTGGTTTGAGAAATATCAGGATGATGTAAATCGTCCCAAGGAATAAATCCATGAGAAGTATTCAACAAAGGTTTTGTTTCTTCATTGTATCCATATGCTTTTTCGGCATCTTGAGAAAATACAGGTATGACTTTAAATAAACGACCCGATGGGAGACCATAAACGGACAATTGCCCGTTAAAACCTCCAGAAATAAAAGCGTAAAATTCATCGTGATCTCCTGGCTTTACATATACTTTTTCTGCTGCACTTGAACCAAGTACACCAGTTTGGGAAGTATTAGTACATCCCAAAAAGAACAATCCGATAATCGTTATGGATATGTTGTAAAATAATTTTTTTTTCATGGTTTTCTAAGAGTTGGGGTTATGATTAGTTTTTTGGTAAAATGACTTTATCTACGACATGAACGATTCCGTTCCCTGCGGGTACACTTGCAATAATTTTAGCTCCACCTACATACACTGCTCCATCTTTAACTTCTACAGAGATATTCTCATTACTAGCCTGACCTAGTTTTTTAAATTTCTTAAGAAAATCTTTAGAATAATTACCCGGTGTTACGTGGTGTTTTAGAATATAGGCCAATCGTTCTTTATTTTCAGGTTTTAATAAGTCATCTACGGTTCCATCTGGATGGTCATCAAAAGCTTTATTGGTAGTAGCAATTTCCATTAAATGTTCTGCATTGACTTATTCTTTTTCGAGTTCAGCCGATTTAAATGCTGCAACGAGTGTGGAATGATCTTCTGAGCCTATAGCTATATGCAAAACCGTAGGCCGTGCTTCATCGTCTTTTACAAAGGCTTGTCCTGTTCTTGGTTTTTTTACCTGTTTTTCATTTGGGGTATTTTTTGTTGCATTTTGCCTTGCTTCATTCTTACAAGCTAGTGTAAGAGACATAAGAAAAATTACCAACCAAACGCTTCGTTTTGATGTTTTCATATTCTCATTTAATTTAATGTTCGAAAATATTCTAATACTGCTCGTGCTTCTTTTTCACTAAGACTTTGATTGGCCATGGGTGATCCATTAAATTCTATCAATAACTGTTTAGCTAAAGGATCATTCTTTACCATACCCTCAGGATCAAGAATCATATTCATGATCCATTCGGGTGTTCTGCGTTCCAAAATTCCATTGGGAGCGGGACCAATAAATTTCTTACCAATTTTATGACAGGCAGTACATAGTTTTTTAAAAATCTCACTTCCTTCGGTAGCCATTTGAGAATTCACTTGAGAGCTCAGGCTTACATTGCTGATTGGACCAATGCCTTTATTGTTAAGATCAAATACTTTAGAAGCAGGAATTTCATTGTTAGTATCAACTTTCTCACCGTTTTTTGGGGTTTTGACTTCACTTTTTTTGATCTTGTATTCAAACTTTTCGGTCTTTGTGTTTTTTGAATTCCTACAACCAAAGACAAAAAGCAAAAGTAGAATGATGTAAAATGAGTGAAATGACTTCATCTTGATAAATGAATTTCTTTATTGAGTTTCGAGCAAATCTAGAAAGTGAAAAACGATTAAAAAATGATAAAAGTCAGTTTTGGGGTTTTATTATGAATTAAGGATTTTTATTTTTTTAGCCAAAAAAAATAATCAAATGAATTTTTTAATACCCTGTCTTTCCTTTCTTGTAAATTGTGTTCAAGATTTGTTTTCTCTCTAAGTTTTAGTTTCTGGGTAGGAGGAGATAAGAAAGGAACCCCCAGTCCGAGTCCCCTGAGCAATATCAAAATACCAATGAGTAACCCCAAAAGGGAGAGAAGGGTTTGAACATTCCAACGTTTGATTTTTATGCTTTTTTTAGGAAATCTTTGGACGAGGTATAACAAAGGAATTGTACCCAATCCAAAGCCAATCATAAATAGACCGGCAGCAATGAGATTTGCATAATAAATGCTTCCCGAAATGGCAACATAAACCAATCCACATGGTAGCAATCCATTTAGCATTCCGATTAAGAACATACGGTAACCTGTTTGGGTTTTAAGCATTCGTATAAGTGCACTTCGAATGGAGTTTTCAAAATAGTAGAATATTCCTCTATTGGTTTTTTTTAAAAACGGGAAGAAAGGTCTTAGACTCCAAAGAATCAAAAAGGCACCTACTATTACGGACAGACCTTGATGAAAAAAACTCAGATTGATGTACCATCCTATAGTACCCAAAAGAATTCCAAGCAAGGTATACGTAAATACTCTTCCCAAATGGTATTGGATACGCTGCCAATTTTCACCTTCCCCTTTTTTAATAGGTAACAAATAAGCAATAGGGCCACACATTCCCACACAGTGTAAACTTCCCGATAGACCCAATAAAAAACCCAACCAAAAAGGCATCAATACACCATTTTTTTTTCTATCCGAAAAGGGATATCATCTACGTTCCATTCTAACGTAAGAATCCAATTTCCTGTGCTGAAATATTTTTCATTAATGGGAACGGTTCCCTCATAAACTTGTGTAATGATCTTAAAGTCTTTAGAATCGTTATTGGGTCGATACCCATAAACGTGTATAGGTACCTTAATGGATTCAAACGCACACCCTTTTAGGATCAAGAATCCTTTATTTTTTTCGGTTTCTAAACAACGACTCCACGGTTCTCCGTTTTGTAAAGCTTCTAGTTGAGATGAAAGCTTTCGTTCTTGTTTATAATAATCTTCTACGACCAGACTGTGTTCATACCTTTGGTCGGTTTGAATGATATATACAAGGGTTCCAATAAAGGCTCCAAAAACAATGAAACTTAGGAAAATAGCGGTTCCCCAATTGATTTTTCTAAACATTTACTGATAGGTTTGTGGTCCCAAAAAATGGGTAGTTGTTTTTTCAATTAATCGATCTCCTTGAAGGATTCCAATCTTAAGTTTCAGTTTTTTACCCTTCCAGAGCTCTGGTGGAATAGTGACGAAAAAAGTTCCCTCCTGATGCGCTTCTTTTAAAAGATTGATTTGATGGTGGGAAACCATAGTGATAGTACCTTCGGTATTTAGTAGTTTCAATTCCAGTTCGGTCAAATTTGTATTGGTTTTATTGATAAATGAATAGGTAAATACATTTTGTAATTCTCCATTTTCTGTAGTTTGGTAGAGTTGACCCGGAATACGTAAAATAGTGGCTTCAATCTCATTTCTAATGGTTATAAGAACAAAAAAAGTGACACAAAGTATTCCCAAAACAGCTGTATATGCTTTAATGCGAGGGGTAAAACTAAATCGTTTTCCCTTAGCAATTTCATTTTCCGAAGCATATCGAATAAGTTGTTTGGAAAGACCAACGTTTTCCATCATTTGATCACAGGCATCAATGCAAGCAGTACAGTTTACACATTCCAATTGAGTTCCGTTTCGAATATCAATTCCCGTAGGACAGACCGCAACACATTGATGGCAATCGATACAATCTCCTTTTCCGGTTTCCTCTCTTTTTTCCCTTTTATGAAACTTGGCTCTTCCTGCCTTTTTTTCACCTCTTAAAAAATCATAAGCAACAACGATGGAATTTTTATCCAGCAAAACTCCTTGCAAACGTCCATAAGGACAGGCGATCACACAGACTTGTTCTCGAAACCAAGTAAAAACAAAGAAAAACACACTGGTAAATATCAAGAGATAGAACAAAGTCATAAAAGATTCATTGGGATGAAAAATATTCTTCATTAGAATGTCTCCTCCTATAAAATAAGCCAAGAATACGTTGGAAATTAAAAAGGAAATCAAAAAATAAAGTATCCATTTAGAAATCTTCTTGGTCAATTTTTCAAAGTTCCAAGCTTGTTTATCCAAACGAATTTGAGCTCCTCGATCCCCTTCGATCCAATATTCAATGGGTCGAAAAATCATTTCCAAAAAGACTGTTTGCGGACAAACCCATCCACAAAACAATCG
>JAYNHN010000112.1:2455-2687 GCA_038108035.1 Flavobacteriaceae bacterium | reverse complement strand
TACGATAAAAAGTATGCTTAACAACATAGAAATGACTAATAAGTGAAAGTCTTGAGGCCAAAAACGTACACCAAAAATCAGGAACTTTCGCTCCAAAATATTAAAGAGAAATAGTTGGTTTCCACCGATTTTTAGGAAGGGACCTAAAAAGAGTAATAGAATTAACAAGAAGGCAACGTTTTTTCTTTTGTTAAACCATTTACCGCTTACTTTTTTTACATAAATCCAACTG
>JAYNHN010000112.1:0-2405 GCA_038108035.1 Flavobacteriaceae bacterium | reverse complement strand
CAATCATACCTTTACCCGGTCTGCCTCCGTTGGAAATGGTTTCAAAAATAGAAGCAATATCTCCACCGGAAATCCAATAAATATCCGCAAGATTGGGACCGATTCCACCGCCTCCGTCATTTCTATGACAAACAGCACAGTTGGTAGTATACAATGTCTTTCCGGCCTCCAAATCACTCGATTCGGTCAGAACCACCACATTGGAAGCATCTACAAAATCTTTAGCAATCGCTTTGTAGGCTTCAATTTCTTCAGCTGCTACGAGCATTTGTTGTTCAAATTCCTCCAGTTGAGAAGGGGCATCTAAAAGGTGATAGCGAATCATATAGATTACTCCAAAGACAATAGTTCCATAAAATAAATACCTCCACCAAGGAGGAAGCGCATTGTCCAACTCACGAATACCGTCATAGTTATGATCCTCAATCAACAATTCGCTTTCTTCTTTGGTTCCTTTTCCGAGTAACCAATTCCACGCTTTTTTCCAAGGATTATTCTGACGAGCGAGTTGTCTTTTTTCTTCCAATTGTCTCTGTTTTTCGGGAGTCATCATGGAAGCTGCAATTTGCTGTAGTGCTGCGATGATCACTTCAAAAGCAACAAGCAGGATGAGTAGGAAGACAAAGAAGATATTGATTTCAGGTATTGCCATAAAGACGGGGTAGTCACTGGTATCAACAAAAAATTCGACACACAAATACGCGATGGTCATCAAAACCAATATTCTTAGATAAGAGTCAAAGGATCTCATGGGGTTTTTATTTTAATTCATCAAAAGGGAGTTGTCTAGCATCCTCCAGATCTTTCTTTTTTATTTTAAAAGTCCAAAACAATAAACCAGTAAAAAAAAGTACAAAAATACTGAGTGAAACAATGGGATAAATCGCAACATTCTCGAGGGTTTCCAGATGATGTTTGACATATCGTAACATGCTAGTTTGTTTTATTTAATGTTTCAAGTTGTGCTTGTGAAATATCGACGCCCAAACGTTGTAAATAAGCGATCAATGCGATCACTTCTCTTTTATGAAGGGGCGTATCTGTGGTATTTTTAAAGACAGATTCAATTTGTTGATCTTCGTACAGATTTTGTTCAATTTGAAGGGCTTGTTCCAAAAGTGTCTCCTGAGCGTGGGTAATCTCCTCCTCCGAATAGGGGACTCCTAAAGCCGCCATTACTTTCATTTTTGCCTTTAATTCTGAAGTGTCAAGTTCATTTTGGATCAGCCAAGGATATCGGGGCATAATAGAACCTGGCGATGTGGCTTGTGGATCGTGAAAATGATTGAAATGCCAACTGTCAGAATATTTTTTACCGACTCGTAACAAGTCAGGTCCGGTACGTTTACTACCCCAAAGGAAAGGATGATCGTAAACGTATTCTCCCCCTCTGGAATAGGTTCCATATCGGGCAACTTCAGAACGGAACGGACGAATCATTTGAGAATGGCAAGAAACGCACCCCTCTCGAATATAAAGGTCCCGTCCTTCAATTTCTAGTGGTGTATAAGGTTTTACAGCTGAAATGGTAGGTACATTGGATTTAACCAATAGAGTAGGGATAATTTGAACCGCTCCACCAATTAGGATAACTACGGTAGTAATCAGTATAAATTGAACGGGTTTGCGTTCCAACCAACCGTGGCGTTTTTCTCCGGAAAAGCGGCCCTTTTTCAAACGCAGTAGCGGAGGGGCACTTGCTTCTTCGTCGGTAACCGATTGTCCTTGACTCATGGTTTTGTAGATGTTGTAGAGCATCACAAAAGCCCCTATGATATAGAGGGTTCCTCCAATAGCTCGCATCCAATACATGGGGATGATCTGGGCAACCGTTTCCAAAAAGTTTCCATATACCAATGTGCCATCAGGATTGAATTGCTTCCACATAAAGGCTTGCGTAACACCTGAAATGTACATAGGGATTGTATAAAGAACGATGCCAAGTGTTCCTAACCAAAAATGAGTGTTGGCAAGTGAAATGGAATGCAATTTGGTTTTCCACAATTTTGGAACGAGCCAATAGACCATTCCGAAAGTTAAAAAACCGTTCCACGCCAATGCCCCGACATGGACATGAGCAATTACCCAATCACTAAAATGAGCAATGGCGTTAATATTTTTCAGGGAAAGTAACGGTCCTTCCAAAGTAGCCATTCCGTAGCCGGTTATGGCCACAACCAAAAATTTCAAAATAGGGTCATTACGAACTTTGTCCCATACTCCTCTGAGTGTTAATAAACCGTTGATCATACCTCCCCAAGAGGGTGCAATCAGCATAATGGAAAAAGCGACCCCTAAATTTTGAGCCCAATCGGGAAGTGCAGAATACAATAAATGATGCGGACCTGCCCAGATATAGATAAAAATTAAAGACCAAAAATGGACAATGGAAAGTCGATATGAAT
>JAYNHN010000111.1:0-7774 GCA_038108035.1 Flavobacteriaceae bacterium | reverse complement strand
TGGGATTTCCAAAGACCTTGGCTCCCAATCGACCATTGCCCAAAGGCAGTGCTTCTTCCCAAACCGTTGCGGCTTATTTAAACCAAATAATTGGATCGTGGGAAGATTCATTTGTTTGTTGACAACCGATAAAAACAATGAATAACGACAGTGATTTCATCAACAGGGTCGAAAAACGAAAAAGAGAACGGTTAACATACATAGGTTTTTTTTTAATGATAAGAAATTCAAGTTAAGAAATTTATGGTTTAGTTTAAAAAGATGGGTTTGAATTTTCTTTTTCGAAAAGCATTCGGGTTTTAAACTATTAAATGTATTTTTGGTCTATTGTAAAAGATTGCTTTAGAAAATTTATATTGAAAAATTCATTTATATTTCAACTCATACATTCAAGAAAATCTTATAAAGTATTGATTTATATACTTTTATTTTTTTTTATTGAATCTTGTATTGATCCCGTTCCTCCCGAATTTGATTTTGTGGAAGACTTGATTATTGTGGACGCTTTGACTTCTACGCTTCCGGGGACCACCTATGCAACCGTTAGAAAAACAATTTTGGAATTTGGTAGATACGAATCTGAATTTGTTACAGGCTGTACCGTTAATTTGATCAATTCCAAAACTAAAGAGAGCATTTCATTAGTAGAAACCGAACTCAATTATTTGGCTCCTTCAAATTTTAAAGTGGATATCGGTTCGGAGTGGGAAATGGAAGTCATCATGCCGGATGGAAAAACCTATGTTTCTCAATCTGAAATCGTCCCTGAGGTGGTTTCTATTTCCAAAATTTCTGAAAATTACACGAAGGAAATGCGTTTCGACGAAGCAATTAATAAGTTCATACCCGGACATGAAATCCGAATCAATTTTCAAGAACCCTCCGATCAGGAAAATTATTATTACTACCAATATCGATCCTATGAAAAAGAAATTTATTGTGATATCTGCTATAATGGAGTACTTCGATTTGGAGAATGCATCTCACAAATAGAAAATCCCCTGGCAAAGGAATACTATACTTACACATGCGATCAAGCCTGTTGGCAAATCAATTACAGTCAGGAAATCATCCTTTTTGACGATGCTTTGACCAATGGAAAATCGATTGAAAATCTTTTAGTCGCTCGAATTCCTTTGAATTCAAAACAGGATATGTTGGCTGAAATTTTGCAGTTAAATATAACAGCCGAAGCACACAAATACTACAAGACCCTAAAAGATATTGTGGACAACAACGGAGGCTTTAACGCACCGTTACCTTCCGCTTTAATCGGAAATTTTTACAATCCATCCGATCTAGAGGATCCCATTTTGGGTCGTTTTACGGTAGCTGCTGCTAGCAACCAATCCCTTTTTGTAAAAAGAGGAAGTATTACAGAGCAAAATGTGGGCTATAGAAGACCCCCTCAATCGGAATTGTTTGGAGATCCTTTACCCAATCCACTTACCTATGACGCGCCTTGCATGGAAAATCGAAATCGAACCGCTATTCAACCACCATTATGGAATCCATAAGTCGTTTCAATCTATTGGTATTCATTTTATTAACGACCTTTTTATGGGTTGGAAGTTTAAGTGCCCAAGAATTTTCAATTACCTTATTGGTATCCGATTCAGAAAATGAGGATCCCCTAGAAGGAGTTACGGTTTTGATTGAATCCTGTCGGTGTGGAGGAATCACCAATTCAAGTGGGATTTTTTCAAAGCAACTGAAAGAAGGAAATTATTCTTTGTCCCTAGAATATTTAGGATATGGATCCAAAGAAATTCAAGTGGATTTAACTAAAAATCAAACCCTCTCCGTTTCGATGGAGGTGGTAGAAGAGCAATTATCTGAAATAATTGTATTGGCACAAAAGTTAAATCAAAATGTCGAAAGCCCTCAGATGGGCGTTTTTGAACTCAATGCACGGGATTTGATAAAAATACCCACTGCTTTAGGAGAATTTGATGTTTTGAGAAGTATGACTCTACTGGCAGGAGTCAACAATACAGGTGACGTAAGCAACGGAATATCCATTCGGGGAGGGTCATTAGATCAAAATTTAATGCTTTACGAATCGGCACCGGTTTTCAATCCCACCCATCTGTTTGGTTTGTTTTCCGTTTTTACCCCCGATGTAATTTCAGGAGTAGATGTTTATCAAGCAAATATTCCCGCAAAATACGGAGGGAGAATTGCTTCGGTAGTGGATGTAAAAGTTAAAAACCCCTATGCAGATCGATTAAAAATTGAGGGTGGTTTGGGTTTGTTATCAAGTCGTTTAACCCTGACAACCCCCATCATTAAAGACAAACTTTTAGTGACTGCCGGGGGGCGAGCAGGATTTACGGATTTCCTATTTCCTCTTTTGGTTCCCAGACTTAAAAATACCAAAGCAAATTTTACCGATCGAACGATCAAACTTTTATACATTCCCAACGAAAACAATCAACTGACCTATACTCACTTTGGTTCGGATGACTTTTATCAGTTGGATTTGATCTCAACCATTGATAATATAGTATCCAGTGCCAATCAATACGATTTTGGAACGTCGAACCATACTCTAAAATGGCTCCATAATTTTAAAAACAATACGCTTTTAACCGGAAGAGTCGTTCAAAGTGATTATTTGCCTAAAAATCTATTCCCTCAAATCGAATCAACTAATGTCATAGAGTATCGATCAAGAATCCAGTATAGCAGTTTAGAATTTGACTTTAAAGATACTCGAAAAGAATCTTTAGATTACTATTTAGGAATCCAAGTAAATCAGTATACAATCAATCCCGGCAATTTGGATCCCGGACAAGGAAATACCATACTAGCCGTGGATTTAAATCCTGAAAAAAGTCAGGAACGAACCTTCTATGGTAACCTAAACTGGAATCCCAATCAAATATTCTCTCTTTCAGCAGGATTGCGATTGACCCAATTTGCACTTCTGGGGCCTTTTGAACAAGCCCAATATTCAAACCAAAATGCCCTCGTAGGATCTACTAATTTTGAAAAAAATGAGACGGTTATAAGTTATTTTAATCCCGAACCTCGTTTGGGTATGAATTATAAATTGAGTGAAAGTAGTTCTTTAAAGATGAGTTACGCTAGAATTTTTCAATACATTCAGAATATCTACAACACAACCACTCCTTTGCCCACTTCAAGATGGAAAATGTCTGACACCTATCTATTGCCTCAAAAAAACGATAGTTATGGAATTGGATTTTACAAAAACTTTGAATCTTGGGGTATGGAGCTATCGTCAGAGGCTTATTATCGAGTTACTGAAAACAACTTGACGTATAAACCGGGCGCTGATTTTTTCCTCTCAAAGTTTTTAGAGCAGGAGGTAGTTCAAGCAAGAGGAAAAACCTATGGGGTAGAAGTAAGTTTGAGGAAATCCAGAGGACGCGTAAATGGGTTTTTAAATTACACCTGGTCGAGAAGCTTATTGCAAACCAACGAAGAAGTACTTCGGAATCGTATCAATAACAACAATTGGTTTGCCTCTGATTTTGATCGCCCCCACACGGTGAATGCGAGTATTAATTTTGAAGGTGACGCATACAACTCATTCAGTTTTAATCTTACCGGTCAGACCGGAAGACCTTACACCATTGCGAATGGGATTTATAAACAAGAGAATGTAACCATTCCCATTTTTCTAACTCGAAACAACGCCCGATTACCGGTTTATCATCGATTGGACTTCTCTTGGAAAATTGCCTATAGTAAAGATCCTCAAAATCGATTTAAAGGAGATTGGACGTTTACGGTTTATAATCTTTACGGTCGTCGCAATCCATTTAATATATATTACTCCCAAAGAAATGGACTTCAGGACGGTGATGTTTTTGGTGGAAGTCCTTTGGGTGCCTATGAATTATCTGTTTTAAGAGGCGCATTGGTTTCATTGACCTACAACTTTCGATTCCAGTAAATACCAACAAAATTTTTTGTAGTAACTTGAGCGTTCATGAAATTAAATCAAATTGTTTGTTTTGGTGAAGTCCTTTGGGATCTCTTTCCGGAGGGGAAACAAATTGGAGGTGCACCTTTTAACGTAGCCTGTTCTTTTCACGGATTGGGCACTCCCGTTCATTTCATCAGTAGAATTGGTAAGGATGCACTGGGTCAATCCGTTTTAACTGAAATCAATGGCAGAGAAATGTCCACTGAATTCATTCAATTGGACGAACAATATGAAACAGGCAAGGTAGAGGTTGTATTGGATCAAAAAGGAGTCGCAACCTATAAAATTGCTGCACCGGCAGCTTGGGATTTTATAGAGGCCAGCCCTGAAATGATTCAATTGGTTCAGGAATCTTCTGCTTTTGTTTTTGGGAGCTTAATTACTCGATCAGTTTCGTATGATGCCTTAAAAGCTTGTTTAAAAAAAGCTCCTTTTAGTGTTTTTGATTTAAACCTTAGACCTCCTTTTTATCGTATTGAGATTTTGGAAAAGTTGATGCATTCTTCTCATATGTTAAAATTTAATGATGAGGAATTGTATTTTATTGCGGAAGAAATGAGATCTCCTTTTAATGGAATGAACCAACACATAGAATACATAGCAGAAAAAACAAACACCGAATGTATTTGTGTGACTAAAGGAATGTTTGGAGCTGTTTTGTACTATCACGGTCAATGGTTTTATAATAGTGGCTTTAAAGTGGAAGTGGTAGATACAGTTGGAGCGGGAGATTCTTTTTTAGCGACCCTAGTTAGTGGATTGGTCAACAAAGAGAATACGCAACAAGTTTTGGATAAGGCGTGTTCTATGGGGGCCATGGTAGCAGCTAGTCAGGGAGCCAATCCTACAATTACCAAAGAGGATTTAAATAATTTTATGAATCCAAAAAAAAAATGAAATGAAATACAGATACTTTCTACTGATTATTGCATTTGGGTTTCAGTCTATTTGTTCACAAAAAATGAGTGCAAAGGACGTATTGGAACGAGCCATTTCTTATCACGATCCCAAGGGAGTTTGGGAAAATTTTAAAGGTACTTTCTATGTTACCATGGAAAGTCCCAATCGCCCCACTCGAAAGAGCAAAATTAATGTGGACTTTCAAAAGTCTTTTTTTCAACTTACGGTATCAATGCAAGGTCATACTACAGTTTCTACCTTAGACAAAGGAGCCTGTATTTTGCTCTTTGATAATCAGGAAGACTTCTCGGAGGTTATTGAAAAGGAATACCGTCTGACTTGTGATCGGGCAGAAATGTACAGAGACTACTACACCTATCTTTACGGCTTACCCATGAAGCTAAAAAATTCAGGGACTTTAATAGACCCCATTGTTCAAGGAAAAGAAATAGATGGAGTCCCTCACTGGGTATTAAAAGTAACTTATGAACCGGAGGTAGGGGGTGATACTTGGTATTTTTATTTCGATCAAAAAACACATGCATTGAAACGATACCAGTTTTTCCATGATGAATCCAAAAATGATGGGGAATACATTGTCCTGAAAGAAGAGCTTTTAGTAAATGGAGTTCGAATGCCCCAGAATCGCTCATGGTATTATAATTCGGATGATAAATTCCTAGGAACGGATTATCTGTCGTTGGAATAAACTTCAAAAGAAATGGGTAGATGAATTTCTTTTTTTCTTACATAAACGCTAAATTTATTAGAAATTAAAAACAAATTGAATGATGTTAAAATTAGTATCAAATAGGTGTATTCAAGCTCTTTTGGCTTTGGTATTTTGTTTTTCACTGCAGGCGCAAAAACAACAAGAGATTATTGGGAAGTGGGATCTGAATGTTCAAGGGCAGGATCGGATAGTACCTTCCTGGTTGGAGGTAAAACAATCCGGGGTCAGTACCTTAGTAGGTTATTTTGTTGAGTACAACGGGAGTGCACGTCCTATTTCAGAAGTAAAATTCCATGAAGGGATTATCGATTTTAGTATTCCTCCTCAATGGAATGGGTACAACGATTTGCATTTTACTGCTCGACTAAATGAAGGCAAATTGGAAGGAACTATTTTAGGAAGTGATGGTAAAACCTATCCGTTTACTGGAGAACGAGCACCTAAATTAATTCGGGATAAAAAAATAGCTTGGGGAAAATCAGCGACTCTTTTAAATGGAACCGACTTGCAAGGGTGGAAGGCACTTGAAAAAGATCGAAAAAACCAATGGATTGTCCAAGATGGGATTTTAAAAAATCCCGCAGCAGGGGTCAATTTAATCACAGAGGAAACCTACGAAGATTTTAAACTACACATTGAGGCACGTTACCCAAAAAATAGTAACTCAGGAATTTACCTGCGAGGACGTTATGAAGTTCAAGTAGAAGATGGCTATGGAAAAGACCCTAATTCTATTTTATTTGGAGCGGTCTACGGTTTTTTAACCCCCAACGAAATGGCTGCTAAGAAAGCAGGGGAATGGCAAGTGTTTGATATTTCCTTAATAGGAAGAAGAGTAACTATTGTAGCTAATGGCAAAACGATCATTAATGATCAAATTATTCCGGGTATCACCGGAGGAGCCATCGATAGTAAAGAAGCTGCACCGGGACCTATCATGTTACAGGGAGACCACGGGCTTGTAGAATATCGAAATATTTCAATTCAAGTTCCTAAATAAAGAGGTGTTTTGAACGCATTTTATCCTAAGGCGTTTTTTTTGGATCTCTAAACCCATAAAATAACTGTGCCCAAAACCGAGAGGGAACTTGATCATCTCCGGGAAAACCGATTTTTACATTCCCTCCCGATTCGGGTATGTAGTCCAACTGAAAAAGATAGTCCCAAGCACTTAAGCTGATGCCAAAATTTACTCCAAAACCGTTTTTTGGGAGTTCATAGGCATGGTGATACAAATGCATTATGGGGTTGTTGAAAAGGTATTTTAAGGGACCCCATGATATTTTTAAATTGGAGTGATTCAAATGTCCAATGCTGATCGCAATGAAATGAACAATGAATGCCATTTCGGGTTCAAAGCCCCCTAGAATCATCACTCCTAAAGTTTTTACAGGCTTGTAAAAATAGGTTCTCCATCCAATGGTAGCGAAGGTGTGCGGCAAATCCCATCTCTTTTACGCTGTGATGAATTTTGTGAAATCTCCAAAAAAACGGGATACGGTGTAATAGAATATGGGTAAACCATTGAACAAAATCCAAAACTACAAAAAAGAAGATTCCTTGTACCCATTGGTGCCATTGTGCTATATCAATTAGGGTAAAGCTTTTTTCTTGAATCCCCAATTGATAAAAAAACAATTGAAATACTTTATAAAAACCGCTGATTGCGATCGAAAAAAGAAAAAAATTAAAAAACATATAAAAGGAATCCAACCAAAAATCTTTTCGAATGATTTTTTGCCCTTTTCGCCAGGGGAAAAGGATCTCAAAAATCCATACAACTGCTGAAATCAAGAGGAGACCCCAAAAATAATTTTTGTACCAGGGTATTTGAAATAAAATGGACTTGATCGTCCAATCAAAAGTTCCATGTATGGAAGAAAAAAATGTTTCAATATACTGCATCAGCCACTCTTTAGATTGCAAAATTAGTATTTATAGATTCAGGCAAAAGTGATCTAAGTTACATTTTAGGAGAAAATAAATTGCTCATTTATTTTGTCTTTGACAATTTAAATTTTTGTTTGTAGAATGATATAATAGGAGGAAAGGGGCCGTATTTGTGTTGATCTGGTGAAAACGCATCAACCCAGGGTCCATACGGTGTGGAGACGGGTTTTAACTTTTTGTCGGGATAATCGTCTTCCGTATTTTCTTTTATCGGGCGGTCAAAACTATTAATA
>JAYNHN010000110.1:3988-7969 GCA_038108035.1 Flavobacteriaceae bacterium | reverse complement strand
TTGGCAGTGACCACATTGGGTATTCGAGCCAATGCTTCGGTTTCGATACGGTAGCCAAAACTGACTTCTATGATGGGGGTTTGGTTTTTACGAAGTTTTTCCAGCGACTCATCCAATACAATTTTTCCTTTGTGAATAATAATCACCCGGTCGCAAAGTGCGTCTACCTCTTGGAGGATATGAGTGGAAAGGAGTACGGTTTTTTCGGCTCCAAGTTCACGAATGAGTTTTCGGATTTCGATCAGTTGGTTGGGATCCAATCCGGTTGTGGGTTCGTCCAAAATTAAGAGTTTGGGATCGTGGAGCAAGGCGGCAGCCAGACCTACTCGTTGTTTGTATCCTTTGGAGAGGGTTCTGATTTTTTGCCTTTGGCGATCGATCAATCCGGTTTGTTCCATGATAGAAGCCAGAGGAGGATTTTTAATCTGATACAAATCGGCAGTATAGCGAAGGTACTCCTTGACGTACAATTCCGAATAGAGTGGATTGTTTTCAGTCAAATAGCCTATCTGCTTTTGAATGGTTCTCAATTCTGTTTTTAAATCTTTGTCAAAAAAGTGAACCTTGCCTTCCCACTCGGTATAATAGCCGGTAAGGATTTTCATCAGTGTTGATTTTCCGGCACCGTTGGGACCCAAAAGACCGACGACTTCTCCTTTTTTCAAGGTCAAAGACACCCCTTGGAGGGCTTGAATTTCCCCAAAACTTTTTGCAACCCCCTCTAAAACTAAACTCATTTGGTGGTAAATTATACGTTGTGTTAAAGATACGTCTTTCCCTTTTTATTTTTTTTCTTTAACACGCCAATTTTCCAACACAACAGTAGTCAAAATCAAAACCCCTCCCAACACACTTTTTAAACTGGGAATTTCGGATAAAAAAACCATAGCAATCAAAACACCGAACAGGGGTTGAATACTGCTCATGATACTGGCTGTACTGATGTTAAAATGTGAAAAACTAGTCAAGAACAAGGTGTGACCCAGAGCAGTGGTGACGGCTCCGAGAAGCAATAAATAGGGTAATTGATCCGGAACAGCCCCTTGAGGATAAATCCACAAAACGGGAAGCAAAAGGATCAAAATAAATCCAACTTGGTAAAACATTTGAATCGAACCTTGACCCATAGTACTATGGGTTTTTAGGATCAAATTCCGAAGTGCGTAAGTCAAGGCAGAAAATAAGCCCATCAATACTCCTTGTGTTTGGGTATTGCTCAAATCGAATTTGGGGACTAAAAAATAAATGCCTATAAGTATTAATATTCCGAAAAGCAGATGAATTTTTTGAAGCTTTACAGGAAGAAAAAAAGGCTCTAAAAACACGGTTAAAATGGGATAGGTAAATAAGGAAAGCATCCCGATAGCAACATTGCTCCATTGCAAAGCAAAAAAATAGGTAATCCAGTGAACAGCCATAAAAAATCCACTTAAGACTACGGCCATTCCGTGTCGTTTCCAATCAATTTGAAACGAGTAGCTTTTAAACCAACAGTAGAGCCCCAATAGGATAAAGGCAAAAAGAGATCGATACCAAATGCTCACCGGAGGGGGGAGGGCTATATAGCGACCCAAAGCTCCCGATGTACTGATACAGAGCATGCCTAAATTGAGTATGAGTACATAATACAGCTGTGGATTTTTGGATCGAGTGGTTTTCATTTAGCGGATAAAGAAACGAAAAAGTTGAATACTCAGCAAACCCCAAAAAGTGCCTGTTGCCATACTTAATACAGCGAGAATGATAGCATGGGGCATCCATTCCTTTTTATAAGCTGCGGTTACAGCAGGAGCAGTGGCAATCCCTCCTACATTAGCCATACTGGCAATAGGCACCCATGCTACATTGACCCGAAGGATTTTTGCAACTCCCAGCATCACCACAAAATGACTTACCAACCAAACCACCAAAAAACTCATAAAAATAGGATCAAATCGAATCAAGCTGAATTGGAGTTTGAGTCCCAAAACCGCCATCACAATCAGGATGAAAATACTACCCAATTTAAGGATAAAGTCACGGTTCCAACTTTTAATAAAAAACCCTAAAGCCAATCCAATAAATGATAAAACAACAATTTTACCTACAAAAGAGTCGATGCTAATATGGATACAAAAAACTAGGCCTAAGATTAAGAGAATGCTTAAAATAGGATTCAGTTTTTTCTGCTTCGTGGCATGTATGAACTCCGGTGGGGAAAGGGCACTGATCTTGAGCAGTCGGTTAATGGCATCACTTTTTTTGATGCTTTGAAACATCCCGATCGTCCAGAGATTGACTAAAATATTATCCAAAATCAAGACAGTTAAAAAGAGGGCTTCTGAGCAATCGACCACTTCTTTAAGCACCAGTTGACTCGTGCTCCCTCCGATCCAACTCCCCACAACAGGTGGAATGGCTTTCCATACTTCTTGACCGATAAACAAATCCGATATGAGGGAACTATTTTGAAAAAGAAAAAGAAATCCTACTGGAAATAGAGCGATCCAAAGAGACCCGGACACAAACACGGCAATGGGTTTCCAACCCACAGTTTTTAATTGTTGTAAGGACAGACTACTCATTACAGCCAAAACTGCTGTGGGAATAAAAAGTATTTTGCTGTATTCGTGTATTGTTGCTTCACTGAAGTGTTGATTCAAAAGAAATGATATTACTTCCTGAATTATTTACGAAAATAAAATAGAATGAATCCAATTGAATATTTTTTTGATCCAACCCTGTTGCAAACCCTCAAGAAAAAGGATCAAAAGTACAGTAGATAAAGTTATTAGTCCCGGAACGATCAATAGGTTCGTTTAAAATGAAAGAGTAAGATAGTTGTTTTTCACTAAATTCGTTCCATTCTGAAAAAGTTAGTAGGAATTGATACTGGATCCACTCCTCCCAGCCTAGTTCGGTACTTTTTGGATTAAACCCTTCGATATTCTGGTAGCGGTTGAAAATCCTTGGATTTGTTTCCAATTCAATTTTTTTTTGAATCTACTTCGTATTCACTGAAAAGTAAGATTATAGGTGCTGACTCAAAGCGTTCCCAAATTAATTTTTTAGGGTTTATTTAGTTAAGATTTCCCAATGATTCGGATCGTGGACTCAACTTCTGGCTGCATCACTTCATGCAGTCGATTCAGCGTTCTTGAGCTATTTCTTACATCGGGAATTGCATCTCCATTAATATGGGTATGCATATCTCCCACCGCAATGCAACCTTGGATTTGGGTGTAGTAATTAGCAACGTGAATTTTGGCTTCACTTCTTCCCGGTACTCCTTTTAACTCCCAAAGATTTCGGTTGAATCGAGCGGAATGTTCCCATTTTAGATTAAAAAATCCTGTAGGCAGACAGGAAACATTGCGCGCATTGTTTTTCCATTCCAATTCAAGGGTTTTGCATTCAAAAAGCATCCGACTTCCTCCAAAAGAGTTGTCTTCAAAGATCATCAAATGCCCTAAAATTTCCGGACCGAGGTAGTTGTTTCGATAAAGGACCATTTTTTTCATAATGTAAGATTTGATTTGTAAAGTATTTTAATGTTTTGAGTTCGGCTAATGAAAATTAAGAATCAAGTAAATAGATCTAAAAACGTTGCTTTCAATTCCTGGATTTTTTGTTGGAGGATCCGCTTCAATTCCTCAAAAGGGATAACTATTAATCCAGTATTTATCAAACAGGGTGTTTTCCAAAGTTGAGTAGTAAGTTTGTGATTCAATTTAAACCATGTCTTTTTTTTCTTTTGAATGTATGCATCGACGTCCCCAATATAAGTAGTAAGAAACTTGCTGTTTAGGATTTTTTTTCTTTCTATTATGACCATATCTTTCCACTCAATAAAAATAGGTTCACGCCAGACTGAATGTCGATTCCTAATTCCTTTTTCAGTGATTTCAAGTATAGCTTTATCCAAATGGTTTTTACCGATGATACTGAAAACACTCAAACCAAAAAAGAGAATTGATAAAACACCAATAATTTGGGTATAGA
>JAYNHN010000110.1:0-3978 GCA_038108035.1 Flavobacteriaceae bacterium | reverse complement strand
GGTATAGACTGCGTATTGTAATGCGGGAGGTGCCAATGGAACAGCATTTAAAACAAATACAAATCCAATAGAAACAAAAACGGCAGCAAGGAGACAAAAGAGGATTGTCCTTGATTTAGAATTACAAAATCGGATGGGTGAAATCATGATTCAGGGTGGTAAGTTAAGATATTAAAGTTAAAAAAAACTTCACTCTAACGCACGTTTCCAAATGAAAAAGTAAAAAAAGGGAACTATTTGTTTAATTAGAAAGGTTTTTTTTTATTAAAAAAGGGGTCAAACGATCTTCAATCAAATTGCGCCATCCTTCTTCCATATTTTTTTGACTAAATTCTTCTAAAGGAGGAAACGGTTTTAGTATATGAGCCTCTAGACGAAGTAATACCCCTTGTGGTGCTTCCTCAAGTTCAAAAGAAACAATAGAATCTCCTTCGTATTCTTGGTATTTCCAATGATAACTAATTCGGTCTAGAGGGAGTACTTCATAGACACGCCATTGATGAGTAAATTTTTTGCCTTGATATTCAAAAGTAAATGATGTTTCAAAGCCCACTTCGGGTTCAAAGTCTTTTAATTCTTTAAAATACCATTGTCGCATTTGATCTAATTCAGTCAATGCACTCCATAGTTTGTCTCTAGAAACGGGAATTTGTTTTTGAAATTGGATCATAACTTGGGGTTCTTAGGTCTTGCAAGTTAAAAAAAAACCTTAAAAATTTGTTTTTGAGAAAAGCAATAGTACATTTGTCAAGATTTAAACAAAAATGAATACAAATTTCTTTTACTACAACAATTTCTATTACTTCTATACAGGAGAAAAGAGGACTTTGTAGTATTGAAATCACAATATAGAAATTTAAAGTCCTGAGTTTATCGGGACTTTTTTTTTGATTACTATGGAAGGCAAAATAGCAGTAGCAATACAAGGAAAAAAAGGATCTTTTCATCACTTGGTGGCGAATCGATATTTTGGTGAGGATGTATCTTTAGTGCCATGCGACACCTTTGATGCGACCGTTTCTGCTGTTTTAGAAGGTCGTGCAGACCAGGCGGTTATGGCTATTGAAAATTCCATCGCAGGTTCTATTATACCCAACTACGCCCTGATCGATCAGAATGATTTGCAGATCGTTGGCGAGTACGGACTCAGCATTCATCATAATTTTATGGCTCTACCGAGTCAGAGGATTGAGGATATTAAGGAAGTTCATTCTCACCCCATGGCATTATTGCAGTGCAAAAACTTTTTCCAAAACCACCCAAAAATCCGTTTGGTGGAAGCAGAGGATACGGCAGAAGAAGCTTTTCGAATTTCTAGAGATCAGCTAAAAGGGATAGGGGCCATTGCTAGCGAGCAAGCAGCGATTCTTTATGGTCTTGAAGTTTTGGCACCTTCTATTCAAACAATTCAAAACAACGTCACTCGTTTTGTAATTATTCAAAACAAAGGCGCTCTGGTCGATCAAGAAAACATCAATAAAGCAGCTTTAAAATTTTCACTGGATCACCAAAGAGGCAGTTTAGCAGCAGTTTTAAATGTAATGAGCGACTGTCAATTGAATTTGACCAAAATTCAATCACTACCCATTATAGAGACACCGGGTAAATACGCTTTTTTTGTGGATGTAACCTTTGAAAACTGGAACCACTACAAAAAAGCAATTCAACTAATTGCCATCATGGCATCAAAATTTAAAATCCTTGGCGAATACGCCCAACACCAAAGATGATAGCACCCGCCAATCGTTTACAAACCGTTCAAGAATACTATTTTTCTAAGAAATTAAGAGAAGTAGGACAGATGATGCAAGCCGGTCATCCTGTGATCAATATGGGTATTGGAAGCCCAGATCTAGCACCAAAAAAAGAGGTGACAGCGGCCTTGGATCAAGCTTTGAAACACCCCAAAGCTCATATGTATCAGAGTTATCAGGGACTGCCCGAATTTAGAAAGGCGGTTGCTGATTTTTATAAAAAATACTATCAAGTAACCCTTGACCCTCAAACTGAAATCTTGCCACTGATGGGGTCTAAGGAAGGTATCATGCATATCTCCATGGCATTTCTAAATCCTGGAGATCAGGTGTTGGTTCCCAATCCGGGTTATCCTACCTATCAATCAGTGTCACGCTTGGTAGAGGCAGAACCCGTCTTTTACAATCTCACTGAACGAGGCGGTTGGCAGCCGGATATCGAGGCTTTAAGTCGTCTGGATACAAACAAAATTAAGATGATGTGGTTGAATTATCCCCATATGCCTACAGGTACGGATGTGGACACCGCTGTTTTTGATCAACTCATTGAGTGGGCTAAAGATCAAAACATTCTATTGGTTAATGACAATCCTTACAGTTTTGTATTGACAAAAAACCCACATAGTATTCTATCCAGACCTCAGGCAAAGGAGGTGGCTATAGAACTCAATTCGCTCAGCAAGTCTTTTAATATGGCTGGATGGCGTGTAGGAATGGTAAGTGGTAAAGAATCGACCATTCAATCCATCCTAAAGGTAAAAAGCAATATGGATTCAGGCATGTTTTACGGTATTCAAAAAGGGGCCGTAGCAGCGCTTCAGGCCGATTCCAGCTGGTTTGACTCTCTGAATTTGGTTTATAAAAAAAGAAGAGTATTGATTGAACAATTAGCCCATTCGTTAGGAGCTACTTTTGACCCCCACAGTGTTGGGATGTTCGTTTGGGCAAAACTCCCTGGAGAAGCTCCTGATGCAGAAACTTTTATCGACCAAATTCTACATAAAAAACACATTTTTATAACACCCGGAACCATTTTTGGTAGCCAGGGTGAAGGCTATATCCGATTTTCCCTTTGTGTAAAAGAAACCATAATTGAAGAAGCGATAAAACGATTGGAGTCATGAAGATAGGAATCATTGGTTTGGGATTGATAGGCGGTTCTTTTGCAATGGCAGCTAAGAAGTACAGTGTTGGAAAAATCCTTTACGGACAAGATCTAAATACCGAACACCAAAAGGAAGCCTTAGCCATGGGGATTGTCGATCATCTGATGACAGCCTCGGATTACGCTCAAATGGATGTGATCATTTTAGCGGTTCCGGTGGATGTTTCTCTTGATCTTGCTGTCAAGGTTTTGGATCAAATGAATGACCAAGCCCTTTTGATGGATGTCGGTTCGACTAAGAATGCCATTTGTCAAGCATTGACGCAACATCCCAAACGCAACCAATTTTTGGCGACCCATCCCATAGCAGGAACCGAATTTTCCGGGCCTTCGGCTGCCTTTTCCGATCTGTATGTAGATCAAACTCAGATAATTTGTGAAGCACATCGCACCCGTCCAGATTTGATGGAATGGGCCATTCAATGGTTCCGAAACATGAACATGCATATCAATGAAATGGATCCCGAAGAACACGACAAACACATTGCTTATGTATCTCATCTCTCCCATATTTCCTCATTTATGTTGGGCAAAACCGTGATGGAAAAAGAAAAAGACGAACAAGCTATTTTTGAAATGGCAGGGAGTGGATTTGCTTCCACGGTTCGGCTTGCAAAAAGTTCACCCGCAATGTGGACCCCCATATTTGAACAAAACCAACAAAATATTTTAGAGGTGCTTCAGGAATACATTGCCAACTTAGAAGTATTCAAAAAAAATCTGGAAGAACAGAATTTCGAATCTATTTATAATCAAATGCAACAAACCAATGCCATTAAGACCATTTTGGCAGGAATTAATCAAAACAATCTATCGAAACACTAATTTAAACATGGAAAATAATAAAGAAATGCGCCAATGGCTAACCGATTTTGGATTGGATCACCCCCTAGTGATCGGAGGGCCCTGTAGTGCCGAAACCGAAGAACAAGTTTTAAAAATTGCTCACGAACTCAAAGATACCGATGTAACTGTTTATCGTGCTGGTATCTGGAAACCTAGAACCCGCCCGGGCATGTTTGAAGGTGTGGGAGCCATTGGATTGGGATGGCTTAAAAA
>JAYNHN010000109.1:0-7987 GCA_038108035.1 Flavobacteriaceae bacterium | reverse complement strand
TCTCCAGAAAAAACATTTCCGTCCGTAATAACCCAATACCCTCCGCCCGGCAGTGCTGAGCTTGTTGAGCATCTTCAAAAGAACCCACATTCGCATGAATGTCAATTTGTTTTCCTGATTTGGTAATGGCTCGCCGACTACTGCCTAGGAGTTGTTGTTGCTTTTCTTCTTCGAGTTCCTTCTTTTTTTGACCATAATCAGCCACGACTTTTGAATCGGGGTCTATGTAAATCAACGATCTTTGAGAATCTAAAATAACAAAACTATCCGATTGGATTTTTTTTAAATCATCCCCTACTCCAACCAATGTAGGTATTCCTAAAGCTTTGGCTACAATGGCTAAATGATCCGTTTTTCCTCCTTTTGATGTGATGATACCCAAAATCAATTCACTTTTTAAAGCTGCAAATTGATTGGTTGTTAAATTTTCTGCCACTAAAATTGAAGGATAAGACAATTCAATAGATTCTTCTTTTTTTCCTTGAATTTTTAAAATTAACATACGGCTAAGCATCTCGATATCCTGAGCACGTTGTTTTAAATAAGGGTCGTCCATTTCCTGCAATAACGAAGCATACTCTTTAAAAACTTGATCCAACGCAAAATCCGCCTGGTACCATTTTTCTTCTATGAGTTGCTCGGTTTTTTCTTTAAGATCCGGATCTCCTAAAATTTCAATATGGGCATCATAAATTTGCAAATCTTTATCGGAAAGTTGGGAAGACAACTGTTGTTTTAATTCGTTGATTTCTTTTTTCCCTTCTTCGATTGCTTTGAAAAAACTCTTTTTTTCAAAAATGGGATTTCTTGTCTTATTGGGACGTACGATTAAGGTTAACTCATCACTTAGGATTAAAACAGGCCCCATAGCGATACCTTGAACAGCTGATATTCCCGGATAGGTTTCGATGATTAGGAATTAAAATTAGATTCAATCAATTGAGTCAGTTCCATCATAGCAGATTTTTCGTCTTCGCCGGAAGCATAAATTTCTATTTCGTTTTGTGATTTTACTCCTAAGGTCATGAGTGCTAACGTACTTTTCCCATTGACTTTTTTGCCATTAAAATAAATTAAAATATCGGCTTGAAATAAAGCCGCTTTTTTGGCAAATAGTGCAGCGGTTCGAGCGTGAAAACCGATGGGATCCAGAATGGTTATCTTTTTTTGAATCATGTCAGGAAGAGGCTAATAGTGATTCCGCTTGGTCGATAATGGAAACCGGATTTCGTACGGCCTTGTTTACACTTACTTCCAAAATTAATTTGTTCTTAAAACGATCTTTACCCGAAATGGTAACCATCTTTGCGATGATCACGATGTCTGCTTCTTCAATTTGATCAAAAGTCAATTTTACAGGTACTTTATGACCGCCTTGTTCTTCAATTTGTATTTTATGTCCTCGTTTCTCTGCCTCTTTTTTTAGTGCCATTGCGGCCATTTTACTATGGGCTACCCCTGCCAAACAGGAAGTGATTAATGCTATTTTCATCTTTATTACTAATTTAATTAATTTCAGCATCGGCTGCGTCGAGTACTGCAATATCACGATTACTCATACTTTTTAATAAATTGACAGTTAGTGCCGTAATTAGCGATCCAACCACCACACAAAGTACAAAAACTAATGGTTTATTGTAAAAAAACCACTGAGCAATTCCTAAAACAGGTGTACTCAGCTCCAGTAAAAAAAGACCTGCTATCAAACCGGCTATCGTACTCCCCAAGGCAGTTGCAATGGTTACGCGAACCAGATCCCCCACGGCCAATGGGATCACAATTTCGGTAAAACCACCTACAATTGCATAAATCCAAGAGCTTTTAGCGTATTCGCGTTCCGACTTGGTATACAGTTTGGGTTTTAAAAAAGTAGCTAAACAAAGACCCAATGGGGGAACCGTTACTATGGAGCCACAAATTCCTAAAGGGACATAAAGATCCAAATCCATGACAGCCGTTGCAAAAGTACTTTGGGTTTTGCTAAAGGGTCCTCCGTAATCAATTCCTCCTAAAAAACCCATTACTGCTCCCATTACAGCCGATCCCTGCTCACCCAGGTTGGAAAGAAAATCCGATAAAACACCCATCAGCCAAGCAATGGGAGGACCCAAAACATAAACCATAAAAATAACCACAATCAGAGTGCTTAACACTGGAGCTAAAAATCCCCAAGTACTTTGAAGCATGGAAGGCAGTTCAAGTTTTAAAAGCATATAGGTGACATAACCTACCAAAATACCCGCTAATAAGGCTCCTAAATATCCCGTATCGATTTGTTGTGCCAAAATGCCAACGATAAATCCGGGGGCTATCCCTGGGGTATCACAGATGCTGTAGGCGGTATAGGCAGCCATAAAGGGAACAAAGTAAGTCAATCCGATGGTTCCGATATCTTTAAAAACCCTCCAAATAGAATCTTCTGCTAGTTCTGAACCTCCAAGTACGGCCAAACTTCCTACCATCCCTCCAATTAATAAAACGGGTAGCATATAGGAAACACCAGTGCGAAAATGAACACCTGTTTCCCGAAAAATGGAGGCCGTTTCTTTCCAAAAATTCATATTACTTATTGTTTAAAAGTTTCTAAAATGGTTTCTGAATTCTTTGCGTTTTTCCAATGGACTCGTACCTCCTCCTCAAGAGCTAAAGAAGCAATTTCAGACATCATTTCAATATGGCTGTTGTCTTCTCCTTCTTTGACCTTGGGAATCGCCAATAATATGATAAAACGAACCGGTTCGTCATCTGCATCCCATTCCATTTCACTAGAGGTTCGTGCAAAAACAAATCCCGGCTCCAAAACGCTTTCGGAAGCCGCATGAGGTATGGCTATTCCTTCACCACAATAGGTGGAAAGTAGCTTTTCCCGTTCCAATACTGCTTGTAGGTAAATCGATTTACTGGAAATTTTTTTTTCCTTAAACAAAACATCGGCGAGAAGTGATAAGGCGATTTCTTTATTCGAAGCTTCCAAATTCAATACAACTGCAGTGGGCAAGCGTTCATACATAGTATTCTATTTTATTTTAATTGGGCATTTTTAATAGCCGCAGCACATCGTTTTACTCCAGCTGTTATCCCTTCAGGGTCTTTAAAAACCGCCGAGGAAAGAACAACCACATCGGGATCACATGCAATCAAAGGATCCAGATTGTCTGCTCGAATTCCCCCGTCAATGGCGATTTCACAATTGGGATTTTTTTGATCAACCATTTTTCGAGCTCTTTGAAGTAAATCTAAACAAGAGCGCCGCCAACCCCAATTATCTTTTCCATCGGTTTCATCCACTCCATGAACGACAATATGCAAACGGTCAATATCGTAAATGGACTCTTCAACAAAAGACAAAGGAGTGTATAAACCAATCGTTAAGCCAATTTTCATTTTTCGCTCCCTACACCAATTAATGATATAGGCTAGTGGGGCTCCTATAAAATGTTCAGCGGGCAAAATCAACATATTGGTACCTACGGCTGCTAATTTTTCAATAAAAAGCAAATCACAGGTTTCCGTATAGATATGGCACTCTATAGGCTTGTCGGTATGATCTCGAATACCTTCGATAATTTGATGACCTCCCATCAGTTGCATATTTTTTAAGTCGTGCATGTCGGCTGCATCCGAATGAATGTAGTCGGCACCTGCTAGCGTTGCTTCTTTTACGATATCAGCCAGATGGCCGTAGTCAACATGTGCCAGTCCAGCTGCAATTTTTATTTTTTTCATACGGTTGATTTTAAACTGTCTTTCATCAACTGATGCATTAAGGTTTTATTATCTGGAATCAAACGATCCAATAGTGGGTGGGATTGTATTTGCTTTATTTCAGTAACGCTCATTGCCGCTTTATCAAAGGATTCATTCAATTTTGTAACTGATAAAAAATCCAAAAGTTTTGTTGTCAAAGCTTCAGCTTGGGGTTTAAGACCTAAATGGGAAGCGACTTGTATAAATTTACGGGAAGCTATTTTTTCTTTGTATTTTAAAAATGCCGGATAGACCATGGCTAAGGTTTCTCCGTGGGGTACTCTGGAGCATATTCCTCCGATGATTTCACCCAAAGGGTGAGGCAAATCTGCACCTCCATTGGCCAAACACATACCGGCAAGGGTATCTGCCCAAGCCAATCGGCTTCGTAATTCAATATTTTCAGGATTCTCCATTGCCAAAGGAACATTTTCAATCACTAGTTTAATAGCTTCCAAGGACATCAACTCCGTTAAAGGAGACGTTCTTCCTCCTAAAAAACTTTCAAAAGCGTGCGTAAAAGCGTCAAAACCAGTGGCAGCGGTTACTGAAGCAGGCACCGAGATCATCAATTCAGGGTCTACAATAGCAATCGATGGAAATAGACCCGAGTGAAATAGAGTGATCTTATCCTGTTGAACTGGGTCACTCACTACGGCAGCTTGGGTACAATGGGATCCTGTTCCCGAGGTAGTGGAGATGGCAATGAACGGAATAGACGATGGGGGCGATGCCGATCGAGCAAAAGGATTATCGTATTTTTTTAACGCATCTTCCCAATCAATTTGACCGGAAGGAGTCCGTAAAAAGGCGATGAGTTTGGCGGTATCCATGACCGACCCCCCTCCTACTCCGATAACAAAGTCCGCTTTGCAATCTAGTGCACAACGAACTCCTTTTTCATCTCCTTCTTGAGTGGGATTGGGAACTACTTCATCAAAATAAGAATACCGTATTCCTACCGAATCCAGATGGTGTTCTATTCGAGTATAAGTGGATTGTAAAGAACCTTGACGGGGTCTGCTTACCATCAGACAGCTTTTTCCCAAAGAGGGAGTTAGGTCTTTAAGTTCTTCTAATTTTCCAGCTCCAAATCGGATTTGGGTTGGAACGAAAAAATTAAATTGTTTTGAAAAAGTATCGATTTCCATAGTTTTAATAATGCGTTAAGAAAGGGGTTCAAAATGAGCTGTAAAATGTCGCAAACTGATAATGGGTCCTTGATGGGTGATTCTTAAACCTTTCATATGATCTCGACGCTTGTAAACGTCTTCTAAGGAATTGACAACCACATCCATATGGCGGTTCGTATAGACACGGCGCGATACGGTCAAACGAACCAATTCCAATTCCGGAAAAATAAGGTCTCCGGTTTCTGGATCTTTTTTAGAAAAAGCACAAGAACCCAGTTCTACCCCACGAACACCTCCGGTTTTAAACAATTCAACAACGAGAGCTTGGCCTGGGAATTGAGATTGAGGAATATGAGGATAGAATTTTTTAGCATCAACATAAACTCCATGTCCACCCGTAGGAAGAATAATAGGGATTCCTCTTTTAGCCAATTCCTCGCCCAGATAAGCAACTTGATTGATCCGATATTCCAAATATTCTTCATCGATACCCTCTTCCAATCCAATGGCCAATGCCTCCAAATCGCGTCCACTCATGCCTCCATAAGTAACAAAACCTTCATTGATGATGGCCAGTTGATTGATCTCTGCAAATCGGTGTTCATCTCGGGTACATATAAATCCACCAATATTGACAAGTCCATCTTTTTTAGAACTCATCACACAACCATCGGAATACGAAAATAGCTCAAAAACAATTTCTCGAATCGATTTATTTTCATAGCCTGGCTCCCGTTTTTTTATGAAATAACAATTTTCCGCAAAACGAGCCGCGTCAATCATAAATGGAATATTATGAGCCTTGGCAATGGACGAAACTGCCCTTATGTTTTCCATTGACACGGGTTGACCACCGTTACCGTTACATGTTACTGTCATAATGATTAATGGAATCTTATTCACTCCGTGTTGAGCAATAAAATCTTCTAATTTTTTGACATCCAAATTACCTTTAAAAGGGTGTGGATTGGAGTTGGCGGTTCTTCCTTCCTCTATAATTAGATCTATGGGTGTAGATCCTGCAATTTCCGCATGTCCTTTAAAACTATCGAAATGCATATTCCCAAGGATGTAGCCTCCATTTTTAGCATACAGTTGGGACATGATAAAGTCAGCGGCACGGCCGGGTTGGGTAGGCTGACCAATGGGAAAACCCATGATATTTTGGACGGATTTTTCCAGGTTAAAAAAACTTTTACTACCGGCATAGGATTCATCGCCTGCCATAATCCCTGCCCATTGATTACTACTCATAGCAGAAGTTCCACTATCTGTTAGCATATCAATGTATACTTGTTCCGCTTTGAGTCTAAAGACATTAAAATCTGCGGATTTAATCCATTGTTCCCGTTCATCTCGAGTAGATTTTTTGATGGGCTCCACCATTTTTATCCGAAAAGGCTCGGCATCTAAAAATTTCATTTCAATTCAATTTAGTTCAAACCAAATATAAAAATTATATTGTGGAATGGCCTTTTAAAATTGTTTTGTATCCAAAGTATAGAGATTACAAGGCTTATGAAACCCTTTTATTTTTGCCATTAAATTTAAAATCATTCTGGTATAAAGTTTATAAACATTTTAGTTTAACATACTGTTAATTAGTTTTTTAAATTGAATTAATTCTTGTAATAAATTAAATTTATTTTTATCAAAAAAATACCATGATTGATCGACCCAATGATTTACTGAGAATGCGTCCCCAAATTAAAAAAATCCAATCTTTTAAAACCATGAGTCTGGAAGAACGTTTTCAAAACGAAACACTACGACCGATTTTAAAGTTTCAAAATCTTTTATTGATCGAAGTTTTTCGAAGCTATATTGATCAGAGAAAAGGGGTTTTTTATAATTTGAATTTGGAAAAAAAACTCCTATACATAGAAAACGCTTTGTTAAAAGATCAAAGATTTCGAAGCTCTATAAAAGGAATGATCGTGGGTCTTCTGACCATTGAAGAATACGCTGACTATATTCGAAATTCATCTTCCTTAAATAAGCGAATGATAAATTTAGTTACAGAGCGACTAAAGGATCAAGTTCAATTATTCGATCCCTCCTTAAAAAAAGTAGTTTAAATCTTATTTTAACTCTAAATTTTATTAAAAACTTTAATGAATAAATTTTACTGTTGAGAAACCCATACCTTCCTTGATTTAGTATTTTGAAAATTTTTTACCGTAATATTTGAGGATATAATATTTTTATTAATTGTTTTTTGTACATTTACGGTATTAATAACCCCAAACCCTTATCTAGACTATGGAAATTTCCCAATCCTACGTTCGGCCTTCAAGAAAGGCTTCTGAATTTTTAATGAAAAAGAAAAATGATATGTTTTATTATCGTTACACGGTCCCTTTTTTTGCCACACTAGGCTTTTTAGCCGCTACTATGTTAATACTTACATTAAATATTTATACTTTTTTTAGAGTAAGTAGGTAATCAACTTATCAATTTTTAAATGATTAAAACAAAGCTTAAATTATTTGTTTATAATTTAGGGGATATCTATATCGTTTGATGTGATTGAATTGCACACGAGGCGTAGCCGACTGATAAACTCCTATTTAATAAAATAACAAGGTATGAATAAGTTGTGTTTTAGTACAACGAAAGATCTGTTCGTATCTACAAAATCGCAGTTGTGATTGAATTTCAAATTGTATCTTAGAACAGCTTTGTGAAATTTGATTGTGCTCATGATATTGTTGTGAATCGCTTTCAAATTGTATCTTAGAACAGCATCGATCTGTTTGGGAAAACATATCCACTAGTTGTGAATCGCTTTCAAATTGTATCTTAGAACAGCGCCCCAAATCGTTTTTTTCCTCCTTTACAAGTTGTGAATCGCTTTCAAATTGTATCTTAGAACAGCTTTGTGAAATTTGATTGTGCTCATGATATTGTTGTGAATCGCTTTCAAATTGTATCTTAGAACAGCATCGATCTGTTTGGGAAAACATATCCACTAGTTGTGAATCGCTTTCAAATTGTATCTTAGAACAGCGCCCCAAATCGTTTTTTTCCTCCTTTACAAGTTGTGAATCGCTTTCAAATTGTATCTTAGAACAGCTTTGTGAAATTTGATTGTGCTCATGATATTG
>JAYNHN010000108.1:0-8010 GCA_038108035.1 Flavobacteriaceae bacterium | reverse complement strand
AACTTACGATATCCGACAGTGCTAATTGTTCTTCTGAACCCATTGTTTTTGTGTTGAATGCATCAGATAGTTCGGATCCGTTTAGTATAGAGGGTATATTACAGCGTGTTTCCACGGAGGGATCCGATACGGAAATCGATCAGGTAAAGGTTCTACCACCTAATTGTATGAGTACTCAATCCAATGGTCAAATAGGAATAGAGATCAGCGGAGGCTTACGACCCTATACCATTGAGTGGTATAAAGAGGAAATTCAACCCGAAACAGCAATAGCGAGTTCTTCTGTTGAATTGGTTCGTTTAGAGGGAGCAACCAATAGTACGCATTTACAAAACTTAGAACCCGGGAAGTATCAATTGGTGATTCGTTCTCAAAATCAAGAGTGTTCTCAAAATTCACAGATCAGCTCAAATAACTACTACGAGGAATTTTTTAATGTTCCCAAAAACGAGGAACTCTATATAATTGATGGCCCGAATATTGGGGATATTGATCTGTGTCGATTATTGCCAGGTATCATAACGGTTCAAGTTTTTGACAACTCAAATGGGAAGCTTAGCTTTTACTATAATAATGAGCTTGTTAATCCCACTCATAACCAACCCACGGATAGTAATATCTTTAATTTGGTAATTGAAAATCCGGTTCCCTATGCGGAATTATTAATCTCAAACGAGCGAGGTTGTACTGTGAGTACCTTTGTAGAAATCGCAGAGATTGCTACTCCGGAGTTTGAGTATACCTCCCCTTCTATAAGGGCCTCAGGAATGGTATTGGCACGAGAGGAAATTATATTTAAAAATAATTCTTCATTGCCTTATAGTTATTCGATCTGGCATTTTGGTGATGGTTCCACTCAACGAGTGGATTCGAGGACATTGTCGCCCACAACACATACCTATGGAATCTCAGGAACTTATTATGTTACATTGAGAAATTACAACCTTTTAGGATGTTTTGAAGAAACGACACGTGAAATTATCGTAGGTAAAGGATATAATGTAATTGCCCCAAATGCCTTCTCACCTAATGGAGATGGAATTAATGATTTTTATCGTCCTCTATTTAGTGGTTTTGCAAGGGTGCTTTTCCGTATTTATGATGAAAGAGGAAATGTTTTATACACCGAAGAATTGGAGAAAAGCAATTCAACAGAAATTACCGGAATTAAACTCGAAGGATGGAATGGACAAAACGCACCTCAATCACCCTATTATATATATCATTTTACGGGCTATTTAATTACCGATGAAACGGAAATCAACCGAACAGGAACCTTTGTGATCATAAGATGAAAACCCTTTTCCCTTATCTATTTGTTTTGATAACTAAAATTGCGATAGCTCAAGATGAAAATTTTGTGGGTCAGACTCGTTTTATGCAAAAAATAAACCCAAGTTATTTGGGTTTTAATAGTTTGAATCGGGTAGGGGTATTGTACAATACATTAAGAGTAGGTTCCAGTCAAACGATTGATAATAAATATCTTTTTGGGGCATTGTCTTTTGATGAACGAAACTTTAGTTTGGGAGTTGATTTTAATTCATTTCGAATAGACAGACCGGGTTTTCAACAAAACACAAGCAATTTTCATTACATTTACAAGGTTCAGATTAATAATAGACTGTTCTT
The DNA here is from genome assembly GCA_038108035.1 of Flavobacteriaceae bacterium. Taxonomy (GTDB): domain Bacteria; phylum Bacteroidota; class Bacteroidia; order Flavobacteriales; family Flavobacteriaceae; genus MS024-2A. Next base: position 6,378 of record JAYNHN010000108.1, on the reverse strand, counting down.
TTTACCTGCGATATCTTTGGGTGTAGGAAATGTTAAATACAATTTATCAACCTTAGTTTTTGAGGATCAATTGGATCAAGCTTCTGGTTTTATCAATTCTGAAACGATTGATCCTACAGGTGCGATACTCCAAAACGTTAACTATTTTGACATAGGAGCTTCTTTTATGATTCACGATAATAATTTCTTATTGGGGTTCAGTTTAAAGCATTTGAATCGTCCTAATGTTAGTTATAACCAAGATCTTATTGAGCCAAAACCAATCCGTTATACTCTCAATGGTGCTTACGAATTCAATCTAAATCCCTATGAGCGAAGTTTTTTACCCAAATTTTCATATCTGTTGGCATACTCATCAATCACTCAAATCAATACGTCAACTTATCTCTACTTTTCTGAGGAGGCTCAATTTGGAGAATTTTCAATTGGTATTAGCCAACAAATATCGAATGTTAGATCCTTTAATTTGAATAACATTGGACTATTAGTAGGGTTGTCGTTAGAGAACTTTGATTTCGGAGTGTTGTATAATTTTCCCGTTCGAGATGTTGCCAAAGTCTTTTCTCCCTCTACTTTTGAGTTATACCTTACTTTTGATTTTAGTAAGTTTCGCAGAAACCGAAGAGGCCTTTTCAAACGATTGCAAACAGATAACTATTACTAATTACGAAAAATCCCATTGGGAAAAACAACGGGGCTCTCATACCCATTTTTTCCTACGGATGATATTCCAAAAAAGAAGTTGTCAATGATTATTCCTTCCAGCGTAAACGAGTCTACATTTCCTACAAAGCGAGCGTGTTCCCAAACAGGACTTGTTGTATCTCTCCAATAAATTTTATATCCAGCAATATTGGGGTCTTTTACCTTTTCCCAACGGAATTTTGCTGAAGCCTGAACAATTCCACCAATGGAAAGTTTTTGGACTGCGGGAGGTGCCCAAGCCAAACTTGCTAAACTAATTGCGTTTACAGCGGTCAGTTTTTTTGCATATTCAAAATCAACACCTCCAATGATATCTCCATAGGTAATTCCATTTTCAATGCGAATATCCTGATGTTGCATGGTATAATTTTCATGAGCTTCCATGATTCGAATCCCGGCAAATCCTACATCATTAAAAGGTCGATGGTGCCCACCTCGTCCGAATCGATCCAATCGATAGATCATCAACGGATTCATTTCAGGCATATATTTTTTGACGCTATTATGCACATAGCGTGCGAGCTGCCTGGAGATTCCATCCACTTCGCCACCGTAAAAACGTCGCGCCTTACGTTGTTTTTCGGTCTCATTTGCTGGAACGGGTTCTGAAAAAATTCGAAAAGTTCGATTGTCAATCACCCCATCTACTCCTTTAATATTTCCAATCATATCATTGTTGAGAACCCCAATGATTTCCCATTTTTTTTCCAGAGCGTATTGTGCCAGACCTTTCCCTCCAAAGAGTCCTTGTTCTTCTCCGGATAAGCCCACATAAATAATACTATTTTCAAAGGAATACTGAGAAAGAACTCGTGCAGCCTCAATGGTTCCTGCCATACCGCTAGCATTGTCATTGGCTCCTGGGGAATCGTCTGTATAGTTGTTGGGGTCTGAGATTCGGGAGTCAATATCACCACTCATGATCACAAAACGATTGGGATGTGTTTTTCCCCATTGAATGGCGACTACATTATTGATCCAAACAGGTTTTGTAATCCGATTACCATCTTTAGGAGTAAAGTAATTTTTTTGATAAAATACTTCAAGACAATTCTCGCATTTTTCAGAAATACTCTCAAACTCATTTTTAATCCATCTTCTTGCAGCACCGATTCCTCTTTTTGTAGAGAGTGTATCACTCAATGTATGTCTTGTTCCAAAATTAACTAGTGTTTGAATGTCACTTTCAATTCTTGAAGAAGATATGGAATCTATAATATCGTATATTTTCGTTTGTTGGGAAAAGCCTACAGTTAAGGAAAATAAAAATAAAAGTGTGGATGTACATTTCATAATCTCGATCTGTTTAAATAAAAAAACCGACACGATGGTATCGGTTTTGTTTGTTCAACTTGAAAAAATCACAAGTAGTAAGTATTTTCTTTAATCAATGAATCCGCAATTTTATTTTTTAAATCAATTATATTGGGATATTCCGTGTAGTCGCAGTGTGTTCTCAAGGCTTTTAAAAGTTGATTTTGTTCTGAATCTGTTGAAATGTTAACGATCACTTCTTTTGCACGTTGGTTAATAATTTCATAGGCCTCGTAAACGAAGCATCGTACCATAGCCATTTGAATTTCTTGAGATTCAACACCGTTTTTTTCAATATTTTTAAGTGTTCTTAAAAGTCCAGACTCGGCAAAGTAAGTTTCAATTAAAATATCAGACAGAGCCAATAGAACTTGTTGGTTTTCTTCAAGTTTTGTTCCAAATTTTTGTGCAGCATTTCCAACGATCATCAGAAAAAGTTGTTTGAATTGATGAATCAAATGACGTTCTTGTGCAAGAGGAGTTTCCGGATTTGAGATGGCTGATCTCTGATCATTGCCCATTTCGGCCGTAGCTTTCATCACGGCTGTCATCAAATCAATTTGGCCTTTGAGTCCTTTTTTGAGTATCATCCCCACGGATAGCATTCGATTGATTTCATTGGTACCCTCATAAATCCTGCCGATTCTTGCATCCCTCCAAGCGGATTCAATCGGTGTATCGGCAGAGAACCCCATACCACCAAAAATTTGAATCCCTTCATCGGCACAATTTTGAATATCTTCTGAAGCTCCAACTTTAATTAAAGAGCATTCTACTGCATAATCTTCAACACCTTTCAATTCTGCCTCTTGATGAGATAAACCTTCATCTAAAAACGACTGAATTCGGTTCTCAATGTCTTTTGCTGATCGATAGCAAGCCGATTCCCCTATATAGCAGGAGGTGGCCATTTGCGCTAATTTCTTTTTGATGGCCTCAAATTGAGAGATGGGCGTTTTAAATTGTACCCGTTCGTTAGCGTACTGAACGGATTTAGAAATGACCTTTCGTTGGGCATCCAAACAGGCAACACCTAATTTTACTCTTCCTACATTCAGAGCGTTCATTGCAATTTTGAATCCTTCTCCTCGTTTGGCCAACATATTTTCAACAGGAACTTTGGTTTCGTTAAAAAAAACTTGACGAGTAGAAGAAGCATGTATCCCGAGCTTATTTTCTTCATCACCCATAGTAATTCCATTATCTGGTGCATTGGGAACTATAAAACCGGTGATGTTTTCATCGTTTTCTATTCTTGCAAAAACAATAAAAAGACTAGCAAAACCTGCATTGGAAATCCACATTTTTTGACCGGTAATTTTATAGTGGGTTCCGTCATCTGAAAGTACGGCTTTAGTTTTTCCTGAATTGGCATCCGATCCGGCACCCGGTTCGGTCAAACAATAGGATCCAAACCATTCTCCAGAGGATAGCTTAGGTAAATACTCTCTTTTTTGTTCTTCGGTCCCGTAGAGTACTATAGGTAAAGTACCGATACCTGTATGGGCTCCGAAGGCAGTGGAAAAGGAACCGGTCGCACCTGAAATGTAATCACAGACAAGCATGGAAGAGGTAAAACCCATACCTAGGCCTCCATAAGCTTCTGGAACCGATATACCCAAAAAACCCAATGAACCGGCTTGTTCCATCAACGATTTAGTAAAACCGTAATCTTTTTTTTCAAAACGTTCTTTGTGTGGCCAAATTTCACGGTCTACAAATTCTTGAACCGCTTCTTTCATCATGAGTTGTTCCTCACTAAATTCTTCAGGGGTGAAGCAATTTTTTGGATCTTGTTCGTTTAGGATAAAGGTTCCTCCAGTGTTTGTTGTTGTTGTTTCCATTTTATAAAGCTTTTAGTTTAGGGTTGGTAAAATGCTCAAATTCTTGAGCTATTTTTTTGATACACTGCATCACTTGAAAAAAATGATCAATTTGAATGTTACTGAGTTGTAAATTTATTTTTTCATTAAATTTTAAAACAACCTCTTTCGAATCATTTCTCTTCTCTCTGCCAAATGGAGTCAGGTGGATTAATACACTTCGTCCATCGTTCGGATTGGGAGATCGATAAATCAGTTTTCGGTTTTCCATGGTGTTTAATAATCTGGACAAACTGGTAGGCTCCACTCCCATCTTTGGACCTAGAGTTGTTGATGGAGTACCTTCAGGATCAATGCTTAGTAAGGCAAATCCAGTTGCCATGGTCGATTCAAATTTTAAGGCTTCTTTATTATACATTTTACTCACCATTTGCCACGTTGATCGTAAAGCACTATCAAAGGTTTCTTGTTTCATTCTATCAAATGTAGGGTTTTTTATTATGCATGCATAATAAAAAATAAAAAAAATGACTCACATTAAACAAAGCAGTGAGTCATTTAATAATTTAAGAGGATCCTAACTCCCTTAACAACTAGTTATACATTTGTTCTATAAGGTCGTTGTGTTTTGTCGAAACCACTTTTCTTTTCAGCTTCATGGTTGGAGTAAGATGTCCTTCATCTATGGTCCATTCTTCTGGAGTGAGTTCAATTTTTTTGATTTGTTCCCAAGATCCAAAATTTTGGTTGTGGAGTTCCACCTCTTTTTCGATCGTTTCTTTTAAGAGGGGTTCCTTGACAGCATCAGCTAGAGAATTACAGGATATACCTTTTTCTTTGAGCCATTGAATTGAGTGTTCCACATTGGGTTGAATTAGAGCCGCAGGCATTTTTCTGCCAGCACCTACAACCATAATTTGTTCAATAAATAATGATTGTTTCATTTGTCCTTCAATTACCTGAGGAGCAATGTATTTTCCCCCTGAAGTTTTAAACATTTCTTTTTTCCGATCGGTAATTCTTAAAAAGCCTTCTGAATCGATTTCGCCAATATCACCTGTATGGAAATAATCACCAGTCATGACGTCTTGAGTCATTTTTTCTTCTTTGTAATAACCCATCATCACATTAGGACCTTTACAGAGGATTTCTCCGTCCTCGGCTATTTTTACCTCAACGCCATCAATAACTTTTCCTACTGTTCCAATTTTAAATTGGTTATTTCTCATATCACAAACGGAAATAACGGGAGATGTTTCAGTAAGTCCGTATCCTTCAACCAAGGTCATACCCGCCGCCGTAAAAACCCTTGCTAGTCTAGGTTGTAGGGGGGCGCTTCCCGAGCAGATCAGCTCCAAATTACCGCCTAAGGCCTCTTGCCATTTAGACAGGATTAGTTTACGGGCAATTTTCAATTTAAACTCATACCAAGCTCCATTTTGGCCATACGGCTTGTATTGCAATCCAATATTTACAGCCCAATAAAACAGGGTTTTCTTAATACCGGATAGTTCATTACCACGAGCGTAAATTTTATCATATACTTTTTCTAATAAACGCGGTACGGCGGTCATAACGTTCGGCTTGATCTCTCTCAAATTGTCCGCAATTGTTTCAATGGATTCTGCAAAATAAATGGAAATACTATTGTACACATAGATATATAAAATCACTCGCTCAAAAATATGACATATAGGTAGAAAGCTCAAAGCGGATGCCCCCCCTATGGACAAAGGAAGCCTTTTAGAGCCAGACAATACATTGCTTACTACATTATTATGACTGAGCATAACTCCTTTGGGAACACCCGTGGTTCCTGAGGTATAGATTATTGTGGCTAGATCCTCTGGTTTCACCTTAGATTTTAGATCTTCTACAGCTGCATCCTGATCCGAACTGGCTCCTGCTTCTAGGAGCTCGGACCAATTGGGGCAACCTTCGATTTGGTCAAAGCTGTAAATCTTTTTCAGCGATTTGACTTTTTCTTTAATGGCAACAACTTTATCGTATACTTCTTGATCCGAAACAAAGCAATATTGACTTTCCGAATGATTTAAAATGTATTCATAATCTTGGGATGAAATTGTAGGATATAAGGGAACATTGACCGCTCCTAAGGTCAACAGTCCAATATCCATAATACTCCATTCCGATCGGTTGTTTGAAGAGATCATGGCGATCTTATCTTGAGGTTGAACCCCCAATTGAACTAAGGCTCTACTGATAGCTCGTGCTTTATCGGAAAACTCTTTAGTGGAAAGACTTTCCCATTTCCCATCGTATCTAGTTGTAAACGATTTTTCGAGAGGATGATTCTCAAGTTGATATTCTATGAAATCAAATAATCTAGTTGGTGTCATTTGTATGTTTTCCTGCAAATTAGCAATTTTTTTGATAAAATGATAACAGAAAGTTGTGATCCAAAACATTTTGATATTATAAAGAGAATTTTTTGATAAAACTCAATTTGAATAGGGATGGTGATCAGAATGGGGTATTTTAATTCCAATTAAAAAAAAATTGAGCTCAGCTGAGC
>JAYNHN010000107.1:0-8085 GCA_038108035.1 Flavobacteriaceae bacterium | reverse complement strand
CTCATAGGAGATGCGTGTAGAAGTTTTACAGACCACTGTGTTATAGGTATAGAACCCAATCAACAACGGATCAATCATTTAGTTCAAAACTCCCTGATGCTAGTTACCGCTTTAAATACTAAAATTGGATACTACAAGGCCGCAGAAATTGCAAATAAAGCCCATCAAGAAGGAAGTACCCTCAAAGAAGCGTGTCTTGCACTGGGTTATCTTACCGCCGAGGAATTTGATCAATGGGTTCGTCCAGAAGATATGACTGGAGATGCTTAGTTTTATTCCCTTTGGTTCCCAATATAGTGAAGTATTTAAAGATTTAAATATTGAATGGCTTCAGTCTTTCTTTGAGGTAGAGCCTTATGATGAACTGGTTTTAAGCAATCCACAAAGCGAAATTATCGACAAAGGAGGTTCCATTTTTATGATTTGTCTTGATCATGAAGTTATTGGAACCTTCGCTTTTATCAAAAAGGGGGATCGCATCTACGAATTTAGTAAAATGGCTGTGACGCCCAAACACAGAGGTAATGGGTACGGGAACCAAATGATCCAATTTGCCATTCGATATGCGGAGCAGCACCACTGGAGAAAAATCATTCTCTACTCAAGCACCATCCTGAAGAATTCAATTTATCTCTACCGAAAATACGGTTTTATAGAAGTGCCTATTGAACCCGACATTCAGTACGCTCGCGGTAATATTAAGATGGAATTAGAGCTCAAATAACTTTGTAAAATACTACTTCTCTACAGAAAAGGTGATTTTTACGTTGACTCGATACTCGTCCACTTCTCCATCTTTTACGGTTAAGCTAAAATTATTGACATTTACCGAAACAATATTTTTAACTGTTTTACTTGCTTCTTTTACTGCGTTTTGTGCTGCATGCTCCCAACTCTCTGACGAATTGGAAAGAATTTCGATTACTTTTAAAATTGCCATTTGAAAAAATTATACTGTTAAAAAAATTTGTTTAAAATATTACCTATTGGATTGGATTTTGAGGAATCCCCTCCACCTAGTAAACTGCCCAAAAGATCGGATTTGCCTCCAATTTTTTGAGCAATAAATTTCATGATCAAGGGAAGGATTAGATCTTTAATCGAAAGTGCTTTTTTTTGATCCATTCCCTTGGAAGTGAGCCCTTTCAATAATTTCTTTCCAACATCCTCTAAAAAGGAGTTGGAGTCATCCGAATTGTCGTCATCCGAAAATAAATTGAGTAATGTACCGATTCCATTTTTCTCTGTCTCTTTGGTGACCGCAGTACTTATAACCCGCTCAGTTGTAGAAAGAGTTTTATCAGCCTCTCCTGTATTTAAGTTGAGTTTACTCTTTAATAAACCGATGAGTTCTTGTTTGTTTTCCGATAAAATAGAGGATAGATCCATAATTCTAGTTATAAATACTTTGTTTTCTGAATTTCACTACCAAAAGGTAATAAACCATCGCACGGTATTTATTCCGATTGGAAGAACCCATGATCGTCATGGCTTCATCTATTGCTTCATCTAGGGCTGGGCTGTCTTTCAACCCCAATTTCTTAATCAGGAAGTTCTTTTTGACCGTTTCCAATTCTTTTTTATCAGATCCGGATACTTTAGAGGCATCATTATTGTAAATACTGGGTCCCAGTCCTTTCGCAACTTTGGTCAATAAATCCTTATCAATACTGATTTTTACTTTGTTTTTAAATTCGTTGAGGTACAACTCAACAGCTTCGTCTAATTTACTCATGGTTTATAGATTTGATTAATAAAAATATTCTTACTAGAAAACAATAGAGAATCAATAAGGAAAAACCTAGGCTCTTTTCTCGGTCGAAAAAAATAAATGGATGTTCGGTTTTCATTCAGTAAGAATTTGGATTTTGAAAATTACATATTTTTTTTTAATGAAAATTAATTTTCTTGATTTTTCCTTTTTTTAGCTTTTGATTGACATCGATCACAGAGGTCAACAATGTTTTTTAATTCTTTTGCTTGTGCAACTGTCCCTTCAAAAATTTCATGAGTTCGATGGGTATTTATGTAGGAACATTCTGAGTACAAATGATAACTTTTGCCGGACCGAGTCCAGTAAACATAATCCACACCCTCATTTAAATCTTTAACTTCTTGAGATTGCTTTAAATATTTTTCTTGAGATGGAGGATCAAAATCAGCACTGGTTAAACCGGCAATCACTAGAGCTCCACCGGCAACGGAGGCCAAAATTTGTTTTTGTTTTTTGTCAAGGTTTTCGTTTTTAAATATTAAAATAAAAAGTGGTAAAAATGCAATGACACTTATAATTACGCCCAGTTGATTTTGAATAAAAAATTTCCATTTTTCTTTAGATGAAGCCGGATTTATACGATTCGCTTTCTTCCATAAAAGAGAACCAATTACAACCGTTACTAAGCCCACAGCCAAAAGAATAATGATTGAGGTCATATTTATAGGAGGTTTTTGTAATATTACAATTGCCCATATTTCACATCCGATGGCTAGCAGCCATAAAAAAACAGCAATCATTCTGAATCGAATGACCCTCGAACGGCTGGCTTTTGAAGGATAAAGATTCTGTTCGTCTGGGTTTATGGATTTTTTTGATTGATTGATTTTGGTGATTTTCATTGGTAAAAGTTTTAGGTGTTTATTGAAGTTCGAATTTGACGCTAAGCTCAACTTGAAAGCGAATTTTTTCAAAGGCTATTGGAAAAGTACGGTTCTGTTTCTGCTCTCCATCTTCTGTAATGATTGAAAGAGCTCTGACATTCAATTTGGCTGGAGGAATCAAATTGTAATAATGATCGACTACATGAATGGCTTTCCCCAATTTTTGTCCAACGGCATCTGCCATTGCCTTTCCCTGTCTTTTAGCCTGTTTCATGGCTTCGGATTTTAAATGGAGCTGTAATGATTCTGATTTTGAATAGCGTGTTTTTTTTAAGGTAATATTAGAAATCCCTTCCCTTTCCAAATAATAAATAACTGATCCAGCAGAAGCAGCATCGTAAACTAAAAGGGTAAATAGTTTCCTCTTTACAATTCCTTTTTTTCTTAAAAAATAGCTTCTAAAATCGCTTTCTAAATCTGAAAGTTTTAATTGATTTTCAAGATCAATATCCAATTGATCCAGGGTTTGAAACAATTTTTCCTCCAAGACCTCTAGACTCACTCTATTTTTTTGATCCAATTCAGATATCTCAATCGATAAATAGATTTGATCGGGTGTTACCAAAGTATCGTTTCGTACTTGTGTCTCTAAATACGGAAGATCAATAAAATTTTTAGTTTGTCCTCTGGCAACGAGTAGGAGAAGAAAAGCAAAAAGTGAAATAAAGATTTTTTTCATCGTAAGTTTCGGAGTTCGTTGTCGAAAAGTACAAAAAAAAGCTAAAAACAAAAAAAAGCTTGGAACCAAGCTTTCATTTTGAGAAAAGTGAATCTTTTAAAACTAAGTTTTAATCACGAGTCAAACGACGATACTGAATTCGTTTGGGCATAATATCTTTGCCTAATCTTTTCTTTTTATTCTCTTCGTAATCGGAGTAAGAACCCTCAAAAAAGTAAACCTGTGAATCCCCCTCAAAGGCAAGAATATGAGTACAAATTCGATCTAAGAACCAACGGTCATGAGAAATAACCACAGCGCAACCTGCAAAGTTTTCAAGCCCTTCTTCTAAAGCGCGAAGTGTGTTGACATCCAAATCGTTGGTAGGCTCATCCAAAAGCAGGACATTACCCTCTTCTTTTAGAGTCATTGCCAAATGAAGTCGGTTGCGTTCTCCTCCTGACAAAGCTGACACTTTTTTATTTTGTTCACTCCCACCAAAGTTAAAGCGGCTTAAAAATGCACGGGAGTTAATTTGTCTCCCCCCTAACATAATCAGCTCTTGCTCATCGCTAAAGTTTTGCCAAATACTTTTATCTGGGTCAATATTGGTATGCGATTGATCTACATAGGCCAGTTTAACGGTATCCCCTACTTTAAAGCTCCCTGAATCCGAAGATTCTTCCCCCATAATCATTTTAAAAACGGTGGATTTACCTGCACCATTGGGACCTATCACACCTACGATTCCCGCTTGGGGTAGAGTAAAATTCAAATTGTCATAGAGAATTTTATCATCAAATGCTTTGGCAACGTTTTCCGCCTGAATTACTTGCGTCCCCAAACGAGGCCCATTGGGAATAAAAATCTCTAATTTTTCATCGGCCTGTTTTTGATCTTGACTCATCAACTTGTCGTAATTCGCCAAACGGGCTTTTTGCTTAGACTGACGCCCCTTAGGTGCCATCCGAACCCACTCCAACTCTCGTTCCAATGTTTTTTGGCGTTTGGAAGCTTGTTTTTGTTCCTGAGCCAATCGTTTTGACTTTTGATCCAACCAGGAAGAATAATTCCCCTTCCAAGGAATTCCCTCTCCTCGGTCTAATTCCAAAATCCAACCCGCTACGTTATCCAAAAAATATCGATCGTGAGTTACCGCAATGACCGTCCCTTGATATTGGGCTAAATGATGTTCCAACCAATGCACTGATTCTGCATCTAAATGATTCGTCGGTTCGTCTAAAAGAAGTACATCCGGTTTTTGTAATAGCAATCGACAAAGTGCTACTCTTCGGCGTTCACCTCCAGAAAGCACTCGTATTTTTTGATCGCTGGGGGGTGTTCGCAATGCATCCATAGCAATTTCTAATTGGGTGTCTAGTTCCCATGCATTGACCGCATCAATTTCGTCTTGCAATTGGGCTTGACGATCCATGAGTTGTTGCATTTTATCGGCATTTTCATAAACCTCCGGAAGCGCAAACTGATCATTAATTCGATTGTATTCATCCAAAATACCTACCGTGTTTGCTACCCCTTCTTTCACCACTTCTAAAACAGTTTTGTCATCATCCAATTCAGGTTCTTGTTCTAAATAACCTACGGAATAATGATTTGAGAAAACAACATCCCCTTGATAGTTTTTGTCAAGACCTGCAATAATTTTCAACAAAGAGGATTTTCCTGAACCGTTGAGTCCCAGAATACCAATTTTTGCTCCATAAAAAAAACTGAGGTATATGTTTTTTAAAACGGGTTGATTCATACCGGGGTAAGTTTTAGAGACCCCACTCATCGAAAAGATTACTTTTTTATCGTCTGCCATAGTTAAATTCTTCCCCTTAATGCATTAAAAGCCCATGCAATGGCTAAAAAACCAATTCCTACAATCGAAAACTCAATGACATATTCAGGATATTTTAAAACGCCTATAAGGATTATAGCACTGCCAATGATGGCCAAAGCAAGGGCAGCATATCCCACTATTTTGTTTTTATTTAAACTCATATAATAAGTGATTAAGACAAATATCGAACTTTTATTTAAAATGCTCCCTATAGAAATTAGTACATTCGTAAATCATATAGTAGAAATGAAATTAGAAAAAGAAATAAATAAAGACTTTGTTAAAATGGCATGGGCTTCGCTTCAAGCTCGAGTTCGAAAAAATAAATTGGGAGGCGGAAAAGCTCGACTCAAAAAACTAGAAGAACAAGGAAAACTTTCTGCCCGTCAACGAATTCACAAATTAGTTGATGACCCGGACTCCCTTCTAGAAATTGGATCTTTAGCAGCGGAAAACATGTATTCCAAATACGGAGGTTGTCCTTCAGCAGGTGTCGTGGTGGTCATTGGTTCGGTATCGGGAAAAAAATGTGTAATTGTTGCCAACGATCCTACAGTAAAGGCAGGTGCTTGGTTTCCCATGACCGCCAAAAAGAACTTGCGCGCTCAAGAAATTGCCATGGAAAATCGCATACCCATAATTTATTTGGTGGACAGTGCCGGAATCTTCCTCCCCCTGCAAGATCAAATTTTTGCCGATAAAGAAGATTTTGGTCGTATTTTTAGAAATAATGCCAAAATGAGTAGTATGGGTATTGTTCAAATTGCAGCTGTTATGGGAAGTTGTGTTGCAGGAGGTGCTTATTTACCCATTATGTCTGACGAAGCGCTCATTGTTGAAAAAACTGGAAGTATTTTTTTAGCGGGGAGTTATCTTGTCAAGGCCGCAATCGGAGAAGAAATTGATAATGAACTATTGGGTGGAGCCGATACCCACAGCCGAATCAGTGGAGTCACAGACTACAAAATGAAAGACGATATGGCTGCATTGGAAAAAATAAGAAGTCTGGTCGATAAAATCGGAGACCGCCCTAAAGCTGGTTTTAAAAGAGGGAAAAGTTTGAATCCCAAAGGTACTATTGAGGATATTTGTTCGGTGTTGCCTAAATCCAGAACGGAACCGTATGACACCTATGAACTTTTATATCACTTAGTAGATGCAGACTCGATGGATGAATACAAAAAAGAGTACGGACAAACCTTGATCACTACCTATGCAAAAATTGAGGGGTGGTCGGTTGGAATTGTAGCCAACCAACGCAAAATAGTAAAAAGTAAGAAAGGTGAAATGCAATTTGGCGGTGTGATCTACGGAGATGCCGCCGATAAAGCCACCCGTTTTATCGCCAACTGTAATCAACGAAACATTCCATTAGTCTTTTTACAAGACGTTACCGGATTTATGGTCGGCAGTAAAGCCGAACATAGTGGAATCATTAAAGACGGTGCCAAAATGGTCAATGCGGTTTCTAACTCTGTAGTTCCAAAATTTACCATTGTCACCGGGAATTCGTTTGGAGCAGGAAATTATGCGATGTGTGGAAAAGCTTATGACCCTCGCTTTATGTTGGCATGGCCTACTGCTAAAATAGCCGTTATGGGGGGAACTCAAGCTGCAAAAGTATTGTTGCAAATTGAAAAAGCAGCTGCTAAAAAATCAGGCAAACCCCTGAGCGAAACAAAAGAAAATGAGTTGCTCAAACGCATTCAAGATGATTACGGTCAAAAGACTGAGATTCTCTATGCGGCATCCCAATTGTGGATAGATGAAGTGATCGACCCGGCCAGTACGAGAAATTGGATCAGTTCCGGTATTGAAATAGCGAACGAAGCACCCTCTCAGGAACGATTCAACATGGGGGTTTTACAGGTTTAATATTCGAAGGGGCTTTTGCGCTAAGGTCTTTTCACGAATAATTTTTCCACTGTGTGTTTGGACAAATTCTTTAAAAAATAAGAGAGACTTTGGTCGCTCTGCCTTGGTTAAAGTTTCCATTTTGCGAATCGTCGTGATCAATAATTCTTCGTCTATTTTTTCATCTTCCCGAACAGCTAAAATGACTTTTTTACCCAATTCTTGGTCAGGAAGACTCCCAATAAAATAATGAAGTGAAAGGGTTTCTGATAATTTGCGCTCTAGCTGTTCCGGATGAATCTTTATTCCTCCTGAATTGATTACATGATCGACCCTGCCTATCAATCGAAAACGATTCGAGTTCAACAATTCAACTTCATCATTGGTGATCAAATTTTTTACTCCAATTTTAAGAGCATCAACGATTAAGCAACCACGAGAATCCTGACCAATGGTAATATTGGGCAAGCATTTAAATTCTGAAGGAGGATCGTACATAGATCGAACCGCGATATGCGAAAGTGTTTCGGTCATTCCATAGGTTTCAAAGGCATCTACTCTTCGCTTAATCAATTCGTTTTGTAAGGATACGGACACATAGGCTCCTCCAACGATGAGCTTTTTGACTTGATCCATGCTATTTAACGAATGATAGGCTTGCATAGGAGTCATTGCAACGAAATCGTAGCTTTTCGTATTCTTATGGAATGGATTTCTTGCCGGAGAAACCAATTCCAAAGAAAGACCTAAAATCATAGCGCGAATCATCATCATTTTTCCTGCAATAAAATTAGCTGGTAGACAATGAAGTGCCGAATCCCCTACCGAAATATCAAAAAAATCTCCTGTCCCCAAAGCACTGTTAACAAGAGATTGCTTTTTAAAAAGCATCCTTTTGGGTGTAGCAGTGGTTCCTGAAGTTTTTAGATATATGGAATCGGAAGTATCCAACCAATCCATCAAAAACTCACCCATATATTTTTCGTAAAGATCCCCCTCTTTGATAAAACTGTAGGCTACCTGTTTGAGTCCTTCAATATTGTAATGATAGCCATTTAACAAAAAACGA
>JAYNHN010000106.1:7056-8092 GCA_038108035.1 Flavobacteriaceae bacterium | reverse complement strand
GAATATCAGATTTCGGCTCTGAGGGTTGGGGGTTCGAATCCTCCCTGGGTCACATAACAAAATCGTAAAACATTTATTTATATTGTTTTACGATTTTTTCGTAAAATCTAGTCAGCATTTAGCTAACTCTCTCTTTGCATGGAGCAAATCCGTGATCCGGGTATTGTTCTTTTGAATTGTAATTCAATACAATCTATCTTTTCGTCTTGAATCCTTTGATCTGGGAATCAAACTTCTCACAACTCTCAGTAGTTTAAACTTTCAAGTTTAAAGAGGAAATAAGTCAAATCGGATCCAATGAATAAAAAATAAATATTAACTTATTTCCCGTTTATTAAAAGTCTATTTTTTATGAAAAGAATTTGGGTTGTTTTATTGATCCTAATCGTTTTAATTGGCTCTGCCATCACTTGGTTTTTTTTGGGCGGTAACCGTGAATCAAGAATTGACCCTAAAGACCGAGCAAAAATTACCGTCATGCCTTTGCCGGCCAATTTGAGCTTAGCAAAAGGTGAATTCGTGATCACTTCTGAAATGGGTTACGCTTTTAAAAATAAACCCACCGAGCGACTCAACAAAGCGATCAAACGTTTTTTTGAAAATCTACAAAATCAAACAGGTATTGACTTTGATTTTGAAAGCCCCAAGCTGCTGATTAACTTTGAAAAATCATCAAATGGATACCCTTCAATGGAAGATGATGAGTCCTATTCCATAGCTATTAATACCTCAAAAGTGATTTTGAATGCAAAGACTGAAATAGGAGTTTTACATGGACTGGAGACTCTTTTACAATTAGTAAAAAAACAAAACAGAACACCTATTTTTCCAGCATTGGATATTGAAGATACACCAAGGTATCCATGGAGAGGTTTAATGATCGATGTGTCAAGACATTGGATACCCAAAGAGATTATTCTAAGAAATATTGATGCGATGGCACAAGTAAAGCTTAATGTATTGCATTGGCATTTAACCGATTACCAAGGTTTTAGAATTGAGTCTAATAAATTTCCCAATTTACACCTCATGGGTT
>JAYNHN010000106.1:1282-7027 GCA_038108035.1 Flavobacteriaceae bacterium | reverse complement strand
AAATTATTACACCCAAGAAGAAGTGAAGGAGGTCATTGAATATGCTTCGGATCGAGGGATTCGAGTAGTCCCCGAATTTGATTTACCCGGGCATTCTTCCAGTTGGTTGGTTGGCTATCCTGAATTGGGAAGTTTCCCGAATGAAGAATATAAAATTGAGAAAAAAGGCTTGGGTATTTTTAGTGCGATATTGGATCCAACCAAAGAATCCGTCTATGATTTTTTAGAAGGTTTTCTCGATGAAATGGTTACTTTGTTTCCTGACCAATACCTTCATCTTGGGGGAGATGAAGCCTCTTCGAAAACTTGGAATGAGAATAGTGACATTCAACAATTCATGCGAGAAAATGATTTGTCTGATTCTAAAGAATTGCAAAACTACTTTACTAAACGAGTTCAAAAAATCACAAGTGACAAGGGAAAAACTATGATCGGATGGAATGAGATTTTAAATCCTAATTTGCCCAAAGAACAAATTCTAATTCAATCGTGGACGAACCATAAGTCGCTTTGGGATGCAATTAAACAAGGACATAACGCCATTCTTTCTAGTGGATTTTATTTGGATCATAAGAAATCCGCTGCAACGCATTACAAGGTAGATCCTACCGTGATTCCGGGTGCGATCAATATCGAAATTGACTCCACTAAATGGAAATCGTGGGATACCTTCATCGAATTTAATGAAACGATCATTGAGGGTCAATTGTTTTTGTTTGGAGAAAATGAAAATACCAAGGCAATTATGGAACTGAGAGACAGTCCAGTAGGAGTGGATCAAGTAAATCGAAACGGGAATAAAATCCAGTTTGAATTGAATTCAGATGTGGGAAAAATTGATATTTCTTTTGAAATCAAAGGAGACTCTATTTTAGGATCAGCCAACATATCCATTTTAGAATTGGCCTTGTCCGGAGCTCGAACGGGAGGAAATGATATGCCTGGTGGAACACCATTACCAGAATTTAAGAAAATTGAACCTTTGACACCGGTTCAAGAAAGTCGAATACTTGGTGGCGAAGCTTGTATGTGGTCAGAAACTGTTGATTCAAGAACCATAGAGTCCAGAATTTGGCCTCGAGCAGCTGCAATAGCCGAAAAATTGTGGAGCCCTAAAATAGAAACAGATCAAGTGTCCGATATGTATCGCAGATTAAAAGTTCTAGACAGACAGTTGGAAAATAGAGGAATTCAGCATACCACTGCATCTATTGAAATCATTGAGGAAAACATACCGGTGGAATTTATCAAATCGATTAAAGAATTGATTGATGTATTGCAGGAAGATTATTTTATGAATCGATTGAATATTTATGGAGGTATTGAAAATTTCTTTACCTATACTCCCCTGAATCGAATGGTGGATGCTGCTTTCCCTGAGAGTTTAAAAGCTCATACTTTTAATGAAACAGTCCAAAATTGGAGTAAAACAAAAAATAAACAGCTTGAAAAAGTCTTGGTCATTCAGTTGGAAAAATGGATTGAAAATCACCAAAAACTTATTCCTCTTTTTGAAGAGAATTCACCGGCGAATGAAATTCGGTTGCATTCGAAACATTTAGCGATTCTATCGAAGGCCGCATTAAGAAAAATAAAGGGTCTTGAATCCGATCAGGATGTAAAACAGGTGATTGAACAATCCAAAATCAACTATGGGGGTACTCTTTTAGCAGTAGTAGATGGACTGGTATCTCTCATACAAGATGAGTAGATCATATTCCACCTTTCGAAAAGAATAGCACTGTGGTTTTTTGAAACTTATAGAATCATTATTTTTTGTAGGTTTGCAAATGAAAAAGAAAAAAATAACACAAAAAATTAAGTTCCCCTTCCTATTGTTTTCTCTGATAGTTTCTTGTGGAAAAGAAGAATTGATAGAAGTTACCTTTTTAGATCAACTGGACGGAATTGTCTGGACAAGGGGGCAAAATTTTAAAGTTTTCAGATCGAATCCTTTTCAACTTTTTTTGGAGGAAGACGGTCAATGTGTCTTGTTTGGTGAGGGAGCAACTATGGTCAATGGAAATGAATTTATTTACACCCAGATGGAAAGTGGAGCCGATACACTCAAGTTAGACTACAAAGTTAAAGGAGCACTAGTAAATCATTGCGGCGTGTTCACCTATTACTTTGATTATAAGCAAGATTTAGTTCGTGAATATGAAGAGTGTGATAATTTTCTAGTAAATCCTCAGAAAGTGATTTTTTCAAGATCTGACCAAGTTTTTGAAGCTTTTTGTTCTACCATAAACTAGCTCTTCGCATTTCATCTTAACTTTATTGAACTTCAATTTCCTTGTGAATCAGTGAAATTAAAACGGAATCATTTCGAACCCTTCTTTTGACGTAATTGACATAGAAAAGGTGATTATGTTTTTTGACCACCATTCGTTCAATGAGATGTTGGGGAATTTTTTTAGGTCCTGTGTACAAACGATCTAAAAAGTATCCTAGGTCATTTGCCTTATCACTTTTGGATATAGTGTTTTCATACAAAAAGGTCATTAAATGTTCTTTTTGATTGTCAGAGATCAGTTCTTCGATGTACTTTATAAAAGTGTGAAAAGTATATTTATTTTGGAGTATACGAACCAACTCTTCGTTTTCAATTAACTCAATCAATCCAGAGTTTTGAAGCCCTCTATATTCTTCTTGATTATCAATAAAAACAGTATTGATCATCAGAGCTCTACTCAGATTGTATCCAATGCTGTCCTTAGATTTTTGATCTAAAAGATCTTTATTTTTAATTATCCAGTTGGCTCCGTAGATGGCATCCTTATGTGCAGTTATATTAAAAATATAATCCTGATTATCTACCTCTAAATTTTTTAAAATTCGATTTAAAGATTGATTTTTTAATTCATTTTTATATTGCAGAGCGTTTTGTTTTTCAGCATAAAAGGAAAGTGAAATACCCACCACAATAACAATGAATTCCAATATATATTTAAAGAGTAGTTTTTTCATACAATTTTAAGGATCTCAAAATTCCATCAAGTACTATTTCTAGAGGAGAAAGTGTTTTTATTTTGTTTATAAGATAGTGTCCCTCCTAAAGTAAGAAAAATGAATGATAAATGAAGATTTCCTGAAAAACAAAACGGTTGTTTTTAGCGATTTACATCTTTTTTTAAATCAAATTGGTTTTGAATACAATTATCCCAAGCGCAGTTAAGTCCGAGAAGGATAATTCCCTATTTTTGATTTGTCTATATTGCAAATAAACTAAAAGTATTTATTCCTAATGGAGGGTATTCAGAAAAGAAAAATCTTGATCATGGTATCAATTGTCTTTTTTTATGCATGCAAAAACGAAGTGTCTGTCCCTATTGAAAAACACTCTCAGGCAAAGACGGAGGGGTTGATCGTAGCCAACGGATTTAAAACTACGGTGGTGGTTGACAGTTTGGGACCTGCCCGACATTTGGCCGTCACTGATAATGGAGACATCTATGTCAAGTTGAGTATTGAAGAAGGAAGAGAGGGAAATGTAGCACTTCGCGATACGGATAATGATGGAAAAGCGGACATCATCAAACGTTTTGGTGATTATCCTAACGACGGTCGGTTCGCTACTGGTATGCGAATTCACAACGGATACCTTTACTACAGTTCAGAATTGGTGGTGTATAGACAAAAATTGATTCCAGGACAACTCATTCCGGAAGGGAAGCCCGAAGTCATTCTTACAGATGAATTCCCCATCCGATGGCATAATGCCAAATCTCTGGCTTTTGATAAAAAAGGAGCTATGTATGTGACTTTTAGTGCACCTACCAATGTTTGTGAAGACGATACAAGATCTTATGGAGCTAACGAGGTGATTCGTGGAGAATACCCTTGTTCACAATTAGAGATCTTAGGTGGAATTTGGAAATTTGATGAAGATAAACCCAACCAAACACAAAAAGACGGTGTTCGTTTCGCAACGGGGTTAAGAAGTATAGTCGCCATTTCATGGAATGAGGATGACGATCAACTCTATGCTCTGAATCACGGTAGGGATTATTTACATAACCATGCACCCAACTATTACACCGAATGGCAAAACGCAATACTTCCTTCGGAAGAGTTTTTAATCATTAAAGAAAATGGAGACTATGGATGGCCCTACACTTATTACGACCACTTCAAAAATAAGCGCATGTTGGCTCCGGAATATGGAGGGAATGGAGAGCTAGAAGCAGACCCAAAGTATGAGGATCCAATTATGGGATTGCCTGCCCATTGGGCACCCAATGATTTATTATTTTACAAGGGGGATCAATTTCCCGATCGATACAAGAAGGGAGCTTTTGTAGCTTTTCATGGATCGACAAACCGAGCTCCTTATCCTCAAGCCGGTTATATAGTGGGTTTTATTCCTTTTGAAAACGGAAAACCATTCGGTCGTTGGGAGGTTTTTGCAGACGGGTTTTCGGGAGTTGATGTAATCCAAAAAATGGCTGATGCGAACTATCGACCCATGGGATTAGCAGAAGGTCCCGATGGGTCACTTTATATTTCGGATTCTAAAAAAGGAAAGGTTTGGAAAATTAGTTTTGAGGGAGATAAAACACAATTTGGAATCAAGGATCGTTTGGCGGTGGAACGAAGAAAGTTTAGAAGCCACTTAAGAACCCCGGATCCACAAAAGGATTTAATTTCCAAAAATTAAGATTCATTTTCATGAGTGGTTTGTACTTAGATATTGATGAAGCAAAAAAAATCCTATGGGATTGTTTCCAAATTAAAGGAAGGATTACTCTCTTACCCGGTGAATTGGACAAAAACTTTAAATTAAAAACAGCAGACGGAAGTCAATTTGTTTTAAAAATATCGAGTTCGGATGCAGATGAGTCGTATTTAGATTTTCAGCAAGCCATCCTAACGCATTTAGAGAAAAATTCCCCAAATCTAGAGACTCCAAAGATGCTAGTTTCAATCAAGGGAGCCAAAACATCAGAATATACTACTGAAAAAGGTCAAACCTTGTACATTCGCTTGCTCACTTGGATTTCCGGGCGCGTTTGGAGTTCCATGAATCCAATAACAGATGATCTGAGGTGTCAATTAGGTCATGGTTGTGGTCAAATAACACATGCATTGAAAGGTTTTGATCACCCCCATGCTCATCGATATTTTGAGTGGGATCTTGCTCAAGGGCTTTGGACACGGGAGTATCTCCACCTATTTACTCCTTCGCAAAAGGAAGTTATTGCTACTTTTTTATACCAATTTGAGTCCGTTCAATCTTCCAATTCAACACTGCCTAAAAGCATGATTCACAATGATGCCAATGACAACAATTGTATTCTGTCTTCCGATGTTTTTCAGCCCCAACTAATAGGACTCATTGATTACGGAGATGCTATTTTTACTCAAGTGATCAATGATCTGGCAATTGCCTGTTCCTACGCGGTTATGCATCAGAATAATCCTCTTGAATCTGCTTTAGCATTGGTCAAAGGATATCATAAATCCTATCCTCTTACAGAGGAAGAATTGGATTTTCTTTATATCTGTATTGCGATTCGATTGATTATTTCAGTTACTAAATCAGCAATCAATAAAAAAGAAGAACCTGAGAACACCTACCTAACAATTAGTGAAAGACCAGCCTGGGATCTTTTGAATAAATGGAAATTGATTTCTTCAGAGTTTGCCGGTTATTCTTTTCGTGACGCTTGTGGTTTTTCTGCTCATCCCAACCAAAAAGCCTTTGAAAACTGGGCATCTAAACAATCGATTCAACTATCGGAT
>JAYNHN010000106.1:0-1272 GCA_038108035.1 Flavobacteriaceae bacterium | reverse complement strand
ATCTCTTTGCTGATTCCGATAAGAAGAGCGTACATTTTTTAGACTTAAGTATCTCTAGCAACTGGCTTGGCACTTCTTCAGATTTTCAAGATGTAAACTATTTTCAGTTTAAAATTGATCAACTTCAAAAAGAACATTTCGATTCTATTATTGCAGGAGGGTATTTAGAACATCGCCCTTTGTACACCTCCTCAGCTTATGATAAAATTGGAAACCATGGAATAGAATCGAGATGTGTTCACCTAGGAGTCGATTTTTGGCTTCCTTCTCAAACGGCTGTTTTTGCACTTTGGGACGGAGAAATTGAAACGGTTGTTGAAGACCGTGGTGATAAAACGTACGGGGGGTTGATGATCATCAAACATAAAACAGATGCTTTTGAGTTTTATAGCTTGTACGGACATCTTTCTTTGGATAGCATCAAAAAACATAAAAAAGGAACTCGAATTCCAAAAGGATCAAAAATTGCCGAATTGGGAGCACCCAACGAAAATGGAAATTGGGCACCCCACCTTCATTTTCAACTCATGCTCACTTTAATGAATTTTAAAGATGATTTTCCCGGAGTGGCTTATTCCAATCAAAAATCGGTTTGGAAAAGTATTTGCCCCGATCCCAATCTTTTTTTTAAAGAAGTAAACCTTGATCATCAGAAAAAGGATTCGAATCATGAGATATTCACGGATCGAAAATTATATTTAGGCAAGGGGATGAGTTTACAGTATCAAAATCCACTTCACATTGTAAGAGGGGAGGGAGTTTATTTAATTGACCATCAAGGAAGAAAATACATAGATACGGTGAACAATGTGGCTCATGTAGGGCATGAACATCCTCGAGTAGTAAAAAAAGGTCAGGAACAAATGGCCGTTTTGAATACCAATTCGAGGTACTTACATAAAAACATTACCAAGTTGGCAAAAACTCTTTTACAAACACTACCGAAAAATTTGGAGGTAATCCATTTTGTTAATTCTGGGAGTGAAGCCAATGAGTTGGCCTTACGGATGGTCAAAACAGCCACTGATTCGAATCAGATGATAGTTTCAGAGGTAGGTTATCACGGAAATACTAATGGTTGTGTTGAGATTAGTTCCTATAAATTTGACGGAAAAGGAGGGAAAGGAGCCCCCAAAAACACTCATATAATTCCTATTCCTGATTCATTTAGAGGAAGATTTAGAGGAGAAGAGACAGGCTCATTGTATGCAGAAGAAGTAAAAAAATGTATAGAAAGAAAAATTTAAATATCATTCTAATGTTTATAAAAAG
>JAYNHN010000105.1:0-8129 GCA_038108035.1 Flavobacteriaceae bacterium | reverse complement strand
AAGTAGGCGTAAACGTTTTAATTCCGGATTATGTATACTCGATAATCGTTTCACGGGTGCAAGGTATTTTAAAATTTCCCTTTAATAAAAAAAACACTACTTATTTATTAGTCGTAGAGTCTTTCTTTTTATAATAAGCAATGACTAGAGAAACCATATCATTGTAACTCAGGATCCCTTTTTTTTGTCCGTTTGCTTTTAAATAGTAATCGTATCCCTTTTTTAAATAGGGTTCGAAAGGATTTTGATACGTTTTCCAAAAGTTAGAAAGTTGTTGAAAATTCTTTAATATACCGGTATGCAGTTGGGCTATTATTTTTCTAGCTCGATTTGGATTTGCTTTGTAGAGTTCGCCATAACAATAACGAAGAGCAAAACTGGTCCCTGAAAATTGGATAAACGGATCGGAATTTTTAATTGAGGTGTAAAATGCAATAAAATTGGCTTCACTTTCTGAGGCGAAACCCAATTGATGAGCCATTTCATGGGCAGAAGTTGTGATATAGCTATGCTTAGGGAGGCGTTTATTTACTTGAGACTCTAGTGTAAATGGATTTAAATAGCCCGCATAGCCCATATAACTCAAAAGGGTACTCCAAAGTGAATTTTTGACAAAAGGTTTTATGTTATTTTCTAAGAGGTCAAAAGAAAAATCCTTTTCAATTTGTTGTGTGATCTCTTCGTAAGAATAGGGAATTTGAACAGCAATTGTATCAGATTGACTCAAACTCGTGTGTAATTGATTACTCGTTTCTACCAGTCTTTCAAGGGTTTTGCTCAATTCTTCTTCAGTATAAGTTGAGTTGTAATTTAGAGATTCGCTTAAAGGTGATCTATAATAATTTAATCCCCAAGTCAAGTGGAATAGGAGACTTAATAACGAAAGCAGAGCCAATGCATCCCCTCCCCATTTTCTTAAATTGAAAGTGTATTTTTTTTGGATTCCTCTCCTCATCCCAATTAGGAGAAGTAAAGCAACAAGGAGATATAAAACATCTCCAAAGGAAAAAGGGAGCTTATTAAAAAAAAATCGATGCGCATCAAAAATTTTAGGGTAACTATTTAAACTATAAAAACGATCGATCCACTCGGGATGTTTTTTTAGACGATCGAGTACAAACCATTGAAAAGGAATCAAACCAATTAATAAGTACTTTACTGTTTTCATATAAAACCAAAAAAAAGGTCAACCGATGTTGACCTTTTTTAATTATTTTTCAACACTCACAATCTCGACTTCAAAAATCAAATCCGATTGAGGTGGTACTCCTCTTGATCCACTCGCCCCATAAGCTAAAGTGTATGGAAGAAATAGGGTTGCTTGATCTCCTTCAGAAAGTAATTGAACTCCTTCTTTAAAGCCTTCAATCATTCTCCCATCGGGACTCACATCTGCTGGGAGTGGAGTATACTGACCTGAGTTTTTTCTCGCAATGTTTAAAATATCATTGGCCTCGGCTACTTCTGCTATACTGGTGTCTAATAAGGTTCCATCAACAAAATATACTGCATAATGAATTTTAGCCTTGTTGGTAGAGGCTACGGCGGGTGTACCATTGGATTTTTTGGTGACAATGTATTGGAGACCTGATTGGGTCATTGTGGATTGTTTTTTTAGAGTTTCGAATCGAGCTGTATTTTTTGCTCTAATTTCTACTTGTCTTGCTTCCTTTTCTTTGGCAATAATTTCTCTTTGTTCAAAATAGGTATTGAAAACATCGGGAGCATCAAATTTTTTGGCACTACTTCCTTTTCGAATGATTACAATTTCTTCAATCACATCTTTTTGTGCGATACTATCGACCACTTCTTGTCCTGAGACCACATGACCAAACACGGTATGTTTACCATCCAACCATGGAGTGGCTGCATGGGTTATAAAAAATTGACTTCCATTGGTGGCAGGTCCTGAATTGGCCATTGATAAAATGCCGGGACCCTTGTGCGTCAAATCTGTAAATTCATCATCAAAACTATAACCGGGTCCTCCAGATCCACTCGCTGTTGGGTCACCTCCTTGGATCATAAAGTCGGCTATTACTCGGTGAAATGTCAATCCGTTGTAGTATTTTTTTGTTTTAAATTCATCACTCACTTTGGGGTTATTCCCTTCACTTAAAGAAACAAAGTTTGCAACTGTCACGGGTGTTTTCTCATGTTCCAGCATGACGACTATTGAACCTTTATTGGTTTTGATATCTGCATATAGACCCTCTTCCAGATCGGGATAATGTGTTTTACAACTCATTAGAATGCTAAGAATAAATAAAGTAGAAAGAATTTTTTTCATGTGTTTGTTTTATTTTTTAGGGTTAAATAGATGTTAGATTATGAGTGCATAATATTGTATTGGAGTGGCATGTATCGATTTGTTCGATGTAAATTGTTGATGTTAACCGTTTATTTTTCATTTGGTAGTCTTTTGATTGTGTAACGAAGTGGTTGATTGATTCCGATTTTTTCTCCGTCTCCTTGATATCCGTAGCAAAGGTAGGAAGGAAAAAGAAATACCACAACTTCGCCCACACGCATGATTCTCAAACCTTCACGAAGTCCAGGCAAAAGGTCTTCTTGATCGATTGAATAATCTACTATTCCAAGTGTTTCTTGAGTGTAAATACTATTTTTTTCAAGATCATCAATTTGGTATTGAAAACGAACTTTTTCTCCTTTTTTAGGGATTGGTAAACTAGAATCCATGGGTTTTATTACTGCATAGAAAAAGCCAGCTTCTGAAGTTTGATAGTTAAGTAAACTGTCTTTTTTCGCAGCTTTTTTTAAGAGTTTTTGTTCAAAATCATAGAGATTTTTATTTCGTTTTGCGGACTGAATTAAAAAGGCATCGTTCTTTTTGTTGATAGGATACCGTGGAGTGGGTTCTGAACAAGAGACCAAAATTAGAATAAAGAATGAGGTTTTAATGAGGTTCAGTCTAAAATTCATGTTCAATTTCTTTTAATGCTTTTTTAAACGTTGCAACCGTTTGGTCGATACTTTTATCGGAAATGCCACCAGCTGCGTTGTGATGTCCACCACCATTAAAATAAACTCGAGCAAATTCATTGACAGAAAAATTACCTTGAGAACGAAAAGACATTTTCACAACGCCATCGCTTTCGTTTTCAATCATAATGCATGAAAAAAGAATGCCTTCCAGACTGAGTCCGTAATTGACAAATCCTTCGGTGTCTCCTTTTTTATAATCGCATTGGTCTAATTCTTCTTTATTAAGGGTCATATATACTACGGGCAATCCCTCAATTTTATTCATCTTAGATAGGGTAAGCCCCAACAGTTTTAAACGACTGAAGCTAGAGCTATCGTAAATTTTTTGATGAATCCGATCTCCATTTGCTCCTTTTTCAATTAGATGAGCGATGGCACGATGGGTTGTAGGTGTGGTAGCAGGATAGCGAAAAGAACCGGTATCGGTCATGATTCCTGTGTAGAGGCAGTTTGCTATTTCAGGAGTAAAGGCCGACGGGTCTAATTCATGGATCAGGTGATACACCATTTCACAAGTGGAACTCATGGTAGGATCTGAATAGATCAATTGTGCATAATCTTCCGGACTTTCATGATGATCAATCATGATGCGTTCGGCCTTGGACCGTTCAACCAAAGATTTAAGATCTCCACAACGGCTCAACGCATTGAAATCCAGAGTAAAAATCAGATCGGCATGCGTCATTTTTTCACGTATCTCTTTGGGTTGGTGTTTGTATCTCAAAATTTGATCCTGGTAAGGAAGCCAATTAAGAAAATTCGGATAATCATTTGGTGAGATTACTGTGGCATCCCAATTTTTCGCTTTTAGAAAAAGCATCAGGGCTAAGGTACTGCCCAAAGCATCTCCGTCCGGATTTTTATGGGGTATAATGACTGCCTTTTTGGGTGCTTGGAGTCGAAGTTTTAGCTCAGAAATAAATTGCATATCCATACTTTGCGAAGATACTATTTTAGACTGTGTGGATGAACAACTCCTTGATTTTTTTAATCTTTCAACTTATTTGATCAGAGGATTTGGAATACATTTAGTAATATTGCAGCAAATAAAAAAAAATGGCTCATATCACTCTTATGATGATCAAACCCGATGCTGTTGAAAACGGGCACATTGGAAATATATTAGAGAAAGTAAGCTCGGCAGGTTTTAAAATCAATGCCTTGAAATTAACTCAATTAACACTTCAAGATGCAGAGGATTTTTATGCTGTTCATAAAGATCGACCGTTTTTTGGAGAATTAGTAAGCTTTATGACACGGGGACCCATTGTTGCTGCTGTTCTAGAAAAAGAGAATGCAGTGACTGATTTTCGTGCTTTAATTGGAGCAACTAATCCGGCAGAGGCCGCTGAAGGGACCATACGTAAACTATATGCAACTTCGATGGGCGAAAATGCCGTTCACGGTTCGGATAGTGATGAAAATGCATCTATAGAAGCAGCTTTTCATTTCTCCGGTAGAGAATGTTTTTAGCGTAAAACTATTTTTTGAATACACTCTTTTCCTAAATAGTCGTTTAGGCTTTTGGTTATTGAATCTAGATTATGACTTAATTCCATCTTTAGGGGTGCGGAATGTATAGTAACATATAGATTGCGGTAAGAAAAATAAACCTCATCCGTATAACATAAAATATTTTCACCCATTACTTCCCCCCACGCATTGCAAATACGAACGTTTTCTACTCCTTTTTTTAGCGATTTTTGGGAAACAATATCCTTGAGGACGGATTTGATCGGTTTGGGTTCAAAATCTTTTTTTGGCTTATTCATAATGGGTTAAGTTAGGACGTTTATAATGGAATTTTCTATTGTCATGCTCCAGAATCAGTTTTTGGGTGTCTAAATGATCGATCTTTTTACTCCACTGATCCCAACGCGTCTTGAAAAAAATAATGTAGGATTGATCTTTTTGCTCAACGACAAAATAGATTTGGTCTAATGAGGTTTCAAAATTTCCATCAATTAATGAAGCTACTTTATTGAAAACTCCTTGATTATCTGAAAGCGAATAATGGTCATATAATGGGGCTAAAGATTGCGGTTTGAAAGTTTCCCCCTGTTGGGTTATAAAATCAATTTCCCAATAGCCTTCTAATTGATTGAGATCGGGTAAAGGGTTTGTCCGGCAACCCAAAAAGAATACGAAAAGAAGTCCTAAAAAGAAAGGGGGTGTGAATTTAAAGTGTAAAAAGTTCATAACCGGATTGTGAATTAGAAAGTGCTTGTAAGGTGCGCTCTTCATGGGTGTCTGTGATAAAAATTTGTCCAAAATCTTTTTGATCGACCAGCGAAATAATTTGTGAAACTCTTTGTTGGTCAAGTTTATCAAAGGCATCGTCTAAAAGTAGGATGGGCGATTCTCCTGTTTTATTTTTTAAAAATTCAAATTGAGCCAATTTCAGTGCGACCAAAAATGTTTTTTGTTGCCCTTGACTTCCAAATTTTTTGATGGGTTGGCTTTTTAAAAGAAAACGAATGTCATCTTTGTGAATTCCTGAAGTGGTATGCTGGATGATTTTGTCTTTCGAAAGACTTTCTTCTAAAAGTTTTTCATGACTTTGATCAGTCAATTGACTGTCATAGATTAATTCTACTGATTCTTTCTTATCACTTATCGTATTGTAAAAAGATTGGAAAACGGGAAGAAAAACATTCATAAAATTTTTCCTTACCTCGTATATAGGGACACTTCTGGCGGTAAGTTGTGCATTGTAGATTTCCAATGTTTTGGGATCAAATGTTTGATTCAATGCAAAGAATTTAAGAAGAGCATTTCGTTGGGAAAGTATTTTATTGTACTCAATTAAGGTGAGGAGAAATTCGGAGTCTGTTTGTCCAATGACACTATCGATAAATTTTCTTCGTGTACTGCTTCCCTCAGATATTAAATCTCGATCGGCAGGGGAGATAATTACAGTCGGAATCATACCGATATGTTCGGCTAACTTTTGATATTCTTTCCCATTTCGTTTTAAAACTTTTTTTTGTCCTTTTTTCAGGCTACAAATTATTTTTTCATGTTTTTTATTTTTTTCATAGCGACCTTCCAGAACAAAGAAATCGGATCCGATTTTGATATTTTGGGAGGCAATAGGATTGAAATAGCTTTTTCCGAGGGCTAAATGATAAATCGCATCAAGGATATTGGACTTACCTACACCGTTATTTCCAATAAAACAGTTGATTTTTGGATTGAAATCAAATGTTTTTGATTCAATATTCTTGTAGTTAGTCAGTGTAAGTTGTTTTAAATACATAAGATTACAAAAATAATAAGTTAGAAGCTAGCGAAGGACTTTTTGAATTAGAATAAAAAAGACTAATTTTACGCGCTTAATAAAATAAACATGGCAACATACAAAAAACGAGGAGCAAAGAAATCCATAGCAGTCAATAAAGAAGCGGTAGCTGAAGTTGAAAGCACAACAGCAGAGGTTTTTGAAACATTAGATACTACAGCTTCTAAAACAGAAGAGTGGGTAGTGAAGTATCAAAATATCATTTTAGGGTTGATCGGACTCGTTGCAGTTGGAGTTTTGGGTTATCTAGGCTACACTAATTTTGTATTGAAGCCAAAAGAACAAGAAGCCATTAGTGAATTGAATCAGGCGCAATATTATTTTGAATTGGCTGTTAATACAGTTAACTCAGATTCCTTGTACAACAGAGCACTTAACGGAGGAGAAGGGAAATACGGTTTTTTAGATATCATTGAAAATTACAGTGGAACTCCTGCTGCTAAACTGGCAACGTATAGCGCTGGAATGTCGTATCTGAACCTAAAGGATTATAAAAATGCCATTGTGTATTTAGAAAAATTTACTGCCGAAGATGTTTTATTAAGTGCCCTTTCCAAAGGAGCCATTGGAGATGCTTTCGCTCAACTCGGCCAGCCAGAGGATGCGTATGACTATTATCTTGAGGCATCAAAGATTAATGATAATTTATATACTACACCCAAATACCTTTACAAAGCAGCCGTGATTGGTTCCGACCTAGGCAAGACTAAAGAAGCGCTAGCTATGTTGAAACGAATAGAAAAAGAATTTCCTGAATCGAGTGAAGCCCAGTTGGTTTCTGTTCAAATTGGAAGATTAGAAGCGTTAAAATAAACTATGGCAACGGGATTGACCAACCTTTCCGAATACGAATCTGAGCAGGTTCCCGATGGTAGTAATTTCTCAATTCATTTGGTAGTTTCTCAGTGGAACGATTCGATTACCAGTAATTTAAGTCGAGGAGCCTATGAAACTTTAATCCAGCACGGGGTAAAAAAATCTCAGATAAAAGTATGGAATGTGCCGGGGAGTTTTGAATTGGTTTACGGATCCAAAAAAGCTCAAGCTCAAAATCCCGACGCAATCATTGCAATTGGAAGTGTTATTCAAGGAGAGACCAAACACTTTGACTTTGTGTGTGAAGCGGTATCGCAGGGCATTAAAGATTTAAACATTCTTTCCGACGTACCTGTTATTTTTTGTGTTTTAACAGACAGTACTTTCCAGCAGGCTGTGGACCGAAGTGGGGGTAAACATGGAAACAAAGGAGTAGAAGCTGCAGTTGCGGCACTTCAAATAGCTGCACTGAGGGCTTGTTTTTAATTGAATAGAACTTTCCCGTCTTAAAATTCCAAAATTTATTGCTTTCTTGTACCTTTGAGTTATGTTGAAGACGAACTTATTCAAGCTTAGTAAAAACAGAAGGTATAACTATACCCCTAGATACTACAAAGGTAAATCGGATGGGAACCTTTATGAATTTGACTCCAAATTTTCCAAATACAGAGATACGTATAACAGTAACGATTTTGGTCAACAGTGGAATGAAGCTCGGATGAAGATGCGAACGAGAAAAAACCGGTCGATTTCATTACGCTTACTGATCATTATATTGATCCTTGTTTTTTTATGTCTATACATATTAGATTTTGATTTGACCTTATTTACTTCGAGTTATCAATGACACAACGTATTTCACTTTTACCCGACCATGTGGCCAATCAAATTGCAGCTGGAGAGGTGATCCAACGCCCAGCTTCTGTGGTCAAAGAGCTTTTAGAAAATGCAGTAGATGCTGAGGCCCAAACCATTCAATTGATCATTAAAGATGGAGGTAAAACTC
>JAYNHN010000104.1:1024-8223 GCA_038108035.1 Flavobacteriaceae bacterium | reverse complement strand
AAGGAAACGATCACAGGATGTTTGGCTGGTTACCATTTAAAGACAATCAGGTATTAAGTCTTTCAAATACATCACTCTCGCGTTTATTGGGTAAGAAAAGATTCAACGTTGACACCAATCTTAATGGAGAAGAACGTGCGTTGGTTGTAACTGGTGAAATGGAAAAAGTTTTTCCGTTGGACATGTATCCCATGCAACTTATCAAAGCGTGCATGATTGAAGACATAGAAAAAATGGAAGCATTGGGAATTTACGAAGTAGTTCCCGAGGATTTTGGATTGATAGATTATGCCAACACCTCAAAGTTAGAAGCACAAGAAATTATTCGACAAGGAATAGAATTAATGATAAAAGAAGTAGGATAAAACAATACGTATGAATGCTCTAAGAAAACAATTAGACAAGTTTAAAAAACCATTTGAAAAGGGACAAAAATTTGAAAAATTCGCCCCTGCCTTCAACGCCTTCGACACTTTTTTATTCGTCCCCAACCATACAACCAAAAAAGGGGCGCACATCCGAGATGCAGTTGATTTAAAAAGAACGATGGTAACCGTAATTATTGCTCTTTTACCGGCCTTGATCTACGGAATTTATAATACAGGATACCAATATTATTCACAAACCGGATCATCGTTTACTTTTTTGGATGCCTTTATCCACGGATCTTGGAAAATCATCCCAATGATCATCGTTTCCTACGTAGTGGGTTTATCCATTGAATTTGGGTTCGCCGTTTACAGAGGGCATGAAGTCAATGAGGGCTATTTGGTCACGGGACTATTGATTCCAATGATTATGCCTGTGGACATACCCTTGTGGATGGTTGCTATTTCGACAGCTTTTGCGGTTTTAATTGCTAAAGAGGCCTTTGGAGGAACGGGAATGAACATATTAAACCCGGCCTTGACAGCTCGTGCGTTTGCCTTTTTTGCCTATCCTACTTACATGTCAGGAAACAAAGTATGGGTTTCCGAAGCGAGTAATGTAGATGCTATTTCCGGTGAGACAATTTTGGGAACTCTTGCAGCAGGTGGGGACGTAAACTATTCGATGTTTGAAATGGTTCAAGGTTCAATACCAGGGTCGATTGCTGAAACTTCCACTTTGTGGGTTGCGGTGGGAGCATTGATCTTGATTCTCACTGGTGTTGGAAGTTGGCGAATTATTACAGGCGGGATTTTAGGAGCTGCTGTTATGGGCTTACTTTTTAACCTTTGGGGTGCCAACGCATTGATGAGTTTTTCTTGGATGAACCATCTTGTGGTTGGTGGATTTGCCTTTGGAATAGTCTTTATGGCTACCGATCCAGTTTCAGCTGCACAAACCAATAAAGGGAAATGGATCTATGGAATCTTGGTTGGAATCTTGTGTATTATGATTCGAGTATTCAATCCTGCCTATCCGGAAGGTGTGATGCTTGCCATTTTATTAATGAACGTCTTTGCGCCGACTATTGACCATTATGTAGTTGAAGGAAATATCAAAAAGCGAAAAAAACGTTGGAATACTGCACAAAAACTTAAAACGGCTTAATTATGAATAGAGACAGTAATGCATACACTTTTTTATTCGCAACCCTTATGGTATTGGTGGTTGCTTCAGCTCTTGCTTTTACAGCTAGTTCTTTAAAAGACTTACAAGCTGCTAATGTCCGAAAAGAAAAAATGCAAAACATATTGGCAACTATCGGGATCGAAACCTCCCGAGAAGAAGCAGAAAAATTATACAAGCAGTATATCACGGCAGAATTATCATTGGATTCTTCGGGAGAAGATGACAAAAAAGTAAAGGCCTTTGAAATTAAACTTAATAATGAGCTTAAAAAGCCGGTGAGTGAACAACGTTTCCCACTTTATGAAGCCAGCGTTGAAGGAGTTCAATTTTACATTGTTCCGTTGCGGGGAGCTGGATTGTGGAATGCTATTTGGGGGTATATTGCTCTTAAAGAAGATAAAAACACAATTCAAGGAGCTGTATTTGATCACACGGGCGAAACGGCTGGTTTGGGTGCTGAAATAACCCAACAGTGGTTTCAAGATCGTTTTGTAGGGGAGAAAGTTTTTGATACTCAAGGAAAATTGGTAGGAATTAATGTTTCCAAAACCAACAACGACCCTAAAGATTTAGACAAAAACGACCACGAAGTAGATGCTATTTCTGGGGCTACCATCACAGGAGATGGCGTAACCGATATGATTTTGGAGCGTTTGACTCATTATTTACCCTATCTAAAACCAGATGCCAGTACCTTGGCATCAAATTAACAGTTCAATGGATAAAAAGGAAACCAATTCAGAAAATCGAGCCTCTGTTCTTTTCGTCAATAAGGAAAAAGAACCGCTCTTATCAAAAAAGAACCGAAAGTTATTGTCAGATCCTATGGATGACAACAATCCCATTACCGTTCAGGTTTTGGGTATTTGTTCAGCACTGGCTATTACCGTTCAACTCAAGCCAGCTGTTGTAATGAGTATATCTGTTATGGCAGTAATGGCAGCTAGTAATGTGATTATTTCACTACTGCGTGATTTAATACCCAATCGAATCCGAATCATTGTTCAACTGGTTGTGGTTGCTTCCATGGTAATTTTGGTCGATCAAGTTCTTAGAGCTTTTGCTTATGACGTGAGTAAGGAGCTATCCATTTTTATTGGTTTGATCATCACCAACTGTATAGTAATGGGACGTTTAGAAGCTTTTGCTTTGGGTAATGGAGTGTGGAAATCCTTTTTAGACGGTATTGGAAATGCTGCGGGATACGGATTTATTTTAATCCTTGTTGCTTTTTTTAGAGAACTTTTTGGATCGGGAAAACTTTTCGGATATCAAGTTATTCCGGATGCTCTCTACGAAATGGGCTATGAAAACAATGGCTTGATGTTGCTCTCTCCAATGGCTTTGATCACTGTTGGAATCATTATATGGATTCAGCGTTCTCGAAACCGAGTTTTAATTGAAAAAAATTAATAAAGGATCATGGAAGGATATTTAAACTTATTCGTAAAAAGTATTTTTATTGAAAATATGATTTTCGCCTATTTCCTAGGGATGTGTTCTTATCTGGCGGTATCTAAAACCGTTAAAACAGCAGTAGGATTGGGTTTTGCAGTGATCTTTGTATTGGCTATTACTGTGCCGATCAACTTTTTGTTAGATACCTATTTGCTTCGACCCGGAGCTTTGTCTTGGTTGGGAGCTCAATATGCTGATTTGGACTTGAGTTTTTTGAGTTTTATCATGTTTATAGCGGTGATAGCTTCTATGGTTCAACTGGTTGAGATGATTGTAGAAAAATTTGCACCTGCGCTCTATGGAGCGTTGGGAATCTTTTTACCCCTGATTGCCGTTAACTGTGCCATTTTGGGAGGTTCTTTGTTTATGCAACAAAAAGATTTTTCGGGATTGACCGAATCTGCGGTCTATGGTTTGGGTTCTGGTATCGGATGGTTGTTAGCGATTTTAGCGATTGCTGCTATTCGTGAAAAGATCACTTATTCCAATGTTCCTGCACCCCTTCGTGGTTTAGGGATTACCTTTATCATTACCGGATTGATGGCATTAGGATTTATGAGTTTTATGGGAATTAAATTATAATTTAAGAATGGATTTTTCAGTTATTTTAGCAAGTGTAGTAGTTTTCTTATTGATCACCTTTTTGTTAGTGGGGATGCTTTTGGGAGCCAAGGCCAAATTGTTGCCTTCCGGTCCTGTTTCTCTTTTGATCAATGGGGACAACAAAGTAGAGGTGGGTTCAGGGAGCACTCTTTTGAGTACACTTGGAAACAATAAAATTTTTTTGCCTTCTGCGTGTGGTGGGGGGGGAACCTGTATTCAATGTAAGTGTCAGGTAATTGAAGGGGGTGGAGAAATCCTACCCACAGAAGCACCCCACTTTTCACGTAAAGAAATTGCTGAGGGATGGCGTTTAGGATGTCAGGTTAAAGTAAAGCAGGACATGGTCATTCAGGTTCCTGAAGAAGTTTTTGGAATCAAAAAATATGAGGCAACAGTAGTTCGAAATTGGAATGTCGCTTCCTTTATCAAAGAATTTGTGGTGGAAATCCCGGAAGAAATGGATTACAAAGCAGGGGGATACATTCAAATTGAAATCCCTCAATGCGAGGTAAAGTATGAGGATATAGATATTACAGCCCATCCTGAGGAACACCCTGGTGAGCCGGACAAATTCAAATTGGAGTGGGATAAATTTAACTTGTGGCCACTGGTCATGAAAAACCCTGAAACTGTTGAACGTGCCTACTCCATGGCTTCGTATCCTGCAGAGGGTAAGGAAATTATGTTGAATGTTCGGATTGCTTCTCCACCATGGGATCGGAACAAAAACGGTTGGATGGACGTCAATCCAGGGGTTGCTTCGTCGTATATTTTTTCTAAAAAGGCAGGCGATAAAGTCACAATTTCAGGTCCTTATGGAGAGTTCTTTATCAATGAGTCTGATGCAGAGATGCTTTACGTTGGTGGAGGTGCTGGGATGGCGCCAATGCGTTCACACTTATATGAATTGTTCCGTACATTAAAAACTGGTCGTAAAGTAACCTTTTGGTACGGAGGACGTTCCAAGCGCGAATTGTTCTACATGGATCACTTCCGCGCTCTAGAAAAAGATTTTCCTAATTTTAAATTTTATGTAGCTCTTTCTGAACCCCTCGAAGAGGACAATTGGAATGCCAAAGAGGGCCTTGATGGAGAAGGAGATGGATTTACAGGTTTTGTCCATCAGGTGGTAATTGATAATTATTTAAATCATCACGAGGCACCTGAAGATATTGAAGTTTATTTCTGTGGTCCCCCTATGATGAACCAAGCTGTGGAACGAATGGCAGAGGACTTTGGGGTACCACCGGAAAATGTTCGTTTCGACGACTTCGGGGGATAATTGTTTTAAAATACTAAGGAGGCTTTAAAAGCCTCTTTTTTTATTCCGTTTTCACGTAATTTTGAACGAATGGATACTTTATCACGACAACAAATACATCAATTGGCTATGCAAGAGGTGGGAGACCATCTCAAAGCGAATGGATTCGAATTTTTGGCCGTTAATTCCCAGCCGAAACGTACCCCTCAGTTTGTTTGTGTCAAGGAAAAAGCACTTTATTTTATTGTGGTAAAAGGTTGTTTGTATCCTCAAGCACCCAAATCTTTTGACCCTAAAGAAATGAATAAAGTCAAAGACCATGCTCAAAAAAACAAAGCCCAATTGTTTTATGCCATGCCAACGATTATGATCGTCCACTAACTCAAAAAGATCCCTATGTGGTTAATTTCGATGGATTACAAAAAATACTTTAGTTTTTTCTTTTTATTAGTTTGGACGAGTTGCCAAAACCCCAGCGTAACCGAAGTCCAAAAACTCAATGGAGTAGCCTTGGGAACGCGCTATTCAATTCGTTACCATCATCCCAGCCTTTCTCTGGAAGATTTTAATAAAAGTATCGATTCTATTTTTCAAGTAATCAATCAGTCCCTATCCACCTACCTTCCTGAGTCTGATATATCTAAAATCAATCAAGGCGATAGTCTTTTGGCCATTGACTCTCATTTTGAAAAAGTTTACCATAAGACAACAGAAATATGGAAAAAAACCGCAGGTTATTTTGATCCAACTGTGGGTGCATTGGTTAATGCGTACGGTTTTGGTCCTGGAAAACCACTTCAATCAGTGACCGACTTCCAAAGAGACAGTATTTTGGAATTTACAGGTTGGGATAAAACCCGCTTAACTTCTCAAAGAACCGTTCAAAAACAACATCCTCAAGTGTATTTCGATTTTAATGCGCTTGCCAAAGGCTATGCAGTAGATGTTTTGGCGGATTTTTTGCGTACAAAAAATGTGAATTCCTTCTTAGTGGAAATTGGCGGTGAAATTGTTGCGCAGGGTAAAAGCCCCAAGTCCAACAACTATTGGAAAATCGCAATAGATGACCCCAAACAGGGTGAGATGCGTTCTTTTGTTCAAGTTATTGAGCTCCGAGATCAAGCTTTGGCAACCTCGGGTAATTATCGAAAATTTTCTGTTGATCAAACTACAGGAAAACGTTTGGTGCATTCTATCAATCCCAAAACGGGCAAAGCGTTTCCCTCCAATGTATTAAGCGTGTCTGTTTTAGCTCTAGATTGTATGACCGCGGATGCTTATGCTACCGCTCTAATGGTTATGCCCTTAGAACAAGGGCAAAAATTAATTCAAGCAGATTCAAATTTAGAAGCCTACTGGATTATTGAAACCGAAATGGGAGCTGTAGAAGAGGTGTTTTCTTCAGGTTTTCCGATAAAGTAGGGAAGTAATCTTTCTCATTTGGTTTGACTGAATTCACAAGTAAAAAAAATCATGTACTTTTTAAGCAGGGGGATTAAATTCGTAGCCTTCTAACTTGATCTACCTACAATGTTCCTTTAACTCAGACAGTCAGATTTAAATTTTATTTTTTAATGCGAAGAGGATTTGCCCAAAATAATCAGCCTATTTTTTCTTTTAACATTCTATTTACCTGTAAAAGCGCAAAAAAAGGCAATTCACAAGATTTTTGATCATCAAGATGGTTTACAAATCGAATATATTCAGGACATTGTTTGCGATCCGGATCATTTTCTTTGGTTGTCAGCAGGGGTAAATCTATCTCGTTTGGAACTTTTTGATCAAAAAATTCCGGTTAGTTTGCAACGCTTTGATGGGGTCAACTGTCACACTATTCCACTACCCATGGAAATCGTTTCTATTTATGATATATACCGACGAGAGGACTATAAATTTCATCTAACTACCAGTAAAAATTTGTTCCTGTTTCATTCCTTCAGTACTCAGTTAGAATGAATTGATTTGAAACTCTCTCCAGACACCTACATATCTCCTATTAAACAATTTCAACACAAAATCTTTCTCTTTGCTAGCAAAGAACTGGATGTAATTGTTTACCAAATTCATCTCGATAAACAAGTGGAAGAACACCTCCGATTTTCTATGAGTCAGGTGAACAAAATTAAGATGGATCATAAAACAACCTTTATTCTTTTTAATGATTTTATTGTGATGAGTGATGCCAATTTTCCGATTACATTTGTAAGTCGGGAAGGAAAAATTTTAAAGACAATCGATCCACAGGACTTTCAAAACAAACTTGAAAACGCACTTTGTAAAAAATGGATTGAATATCACTTTGAGCAGAACAAAAAAATTT
>JAYNHN010000104.1:0-1014 GCA_038108035.1 Flavobacteriaceae bacterium | reverse complement strand
CAGAATGGATATCAGTATGTGATTTGGGACAAAAATCCATATCTATATCGAATTGATCCTAAAAAGAGGGTTGGTTTTGGTCAAAAAAGATCTTTCAATTTCACTAAATAAAGATCATATAAATACAGTAGCGGATGATTTGGGAAACACTGCAGTGGTTACGAATTACAATGTTTCAGTACGAGTGAATCGTCTCAATGATGAGGAATCCGTTGAAACCCATTATCAAAATCAGATTTTGAGTCAAAGAGCAGTTTTGTCCTTAGGTTTAAAAATCTTAATCAAGAATGGTGGTTGGTAGGAAGAGGAGTCCTTCACGATTTTAAATTTCCTCAAAAGCGAATTGTTAAAAATCTGTTGCTCAGCATTGAGATTCGTGAGATGACCTCAATCAATTCTTATGAGATAATCATCGCAACAGAATTTGAGGGATGGTTCGTTTACAACTTCCTCAAAGAACGAATAAAACCTTATCCTCTATATGAAAAGGGAAAGCAAATAAATTTGCATGCATCTCGTATTTTTTTTCAAATTGGTAAAACACTATGGAGTAACGACACTTAGGGGGGATTGTTGCTGTGGATACCTTGATACATCATATTGAGTATTTCAGACATTATCCCGTGATTTGCATGGTAAAACCTACGGACAGTACCATAGTTTATGGAACAAAAAAGTACCATCTAATAAAATTTAACATAAAGAAAAAGGTGTACAAATCGATACTCCCTACGGATTCAATTGACATTAATGATTTGGGATGACATGCCAAAGGTCATACACTTATAGCAGCTACCGATAAAGGCTTATTTACCTATGACCTCACTACACAAGAACATCGTTTTTTCAATCATCCAAATGAGTTAAAAAATTCTTTTTTGTTGATGGCAGATTATCATCCCGACTATGGTTATATTTTAGGATCCCGAACGGGTATTGATACCATCTTCAATTTAGAAACACAACAGTTTAGAACCCTTTACTAGGAGGAACTGGAGGCTGGAATCGCTACAG
>JAYNHN010000103.1:0-8315 GCA_038108035.1 Flavobacteriaceae bacterium | reverse complement strand
AATATACTCTTGGAAAAGCTACACAAGGTCTGTCTCAATACCTACTTGAAAGTTACCCCGATGAAACGGTGAAAGTAGTGATTGCTTATGATTGTAGAAACAATAGCCAATCTCTTGCACGAGTGGTGGCGGATGTTTTTACAGCCAACGGAATTCACGCCTATCTTTTTAGCGATCTCCGTCCCACTCCCGAGCTTTCTTTTGCAGTAAGGGAACTAAAAGCCCATTGTGGAATCGTTTTGACAGCCTCTCATAATCCTCCAAAATACAATGGCTATAAGGTATATAATAAAAATGGTGGACAATTGGTCCCTCCTCAAGATACGGAGATTATTAAAAAAATTAACAGTACTCCCTTTGAATCCATTCGCTTTGAGGGCAACAATAAATTATTAAATAGTATTGATCAAGAGTTGGATGAGGCTTATCATAAGACTGTACTTCAAGAAGCTCAAATGCATTCCTTACCAAAAGACGATTTTAAAATTGTTTTTACACCCATACACGGCACATCTATAACAGCCCTACCACAGGTACTTGAAAAGGCGGGATATGAAAATGTATTGATCGTCAAAGAACAAGCAAAGCCTGACGGAAATTTTCCTACAGTGGTCTCGCCCAATCCGGAGGAACCTGAAGCGCTTGCCATGGCAGTCGACCTTGCCAATGAACACAATGCCGATATGATTATCGGTACTGATCCTGATGCAGATCGCTTAGGAATTATTATCAAAGATCCAAAAGAAGAATGGTATTATCTCAACGGAAATCAAATTATGATGGTCCTGACTGAATACCTTCTTCAAAAGAAAAAGAATCTAAATGACCTGAACGAAAATCACTTCATCGCCAGTACAATTGTCTCCACACCTGCCATAGAAAAAATGGCCAAAGCTTACGGTATTCAATTTAAAAACTGTCTTACGGGATTTAAATGGATTGCTAAACTCATTCATGACTTCTCCGAACTGGAATTTATTGGAGGTGGAGAAGAAAGTTTTGGTTACTTAGTAGGACACCAAGTACGAGACAAAGATGCCATTTCGGCCAGTTTGCTGGCTGTTGAGATTGGAGCTGAAGCCAAAAATCAAGGCAGTAACTTTTTTGAACTTATGGTTCGCTGTTACCAAAAATACGGAGCTCACAAAGAACGTTTGGTTTCTATAATCAAAGAAGGAAAAGAGGGTCTGAAGTCCATTCGTCATAAAATGGAATTGTATCGAGTCCTACCACCCAAAGAGATTGCTGGAAAAAAAGTGACTTTTTTAGAAGATTATGACAAAAGAGTTCGTTTCGATATAAAAAATCAATCCGAAGAATCCATCCCTTTACCGAAAGCAAATGTCTTGATCTTTATCTTAGAGGATGGCAGTCGTATCGCTCTTCGTCCAAGCGGAACGGAACCTAAAATAAAATTTTATTACAGCGTAAACCAAGAATTTAACCCCAAACTAACCTGGAAAGTGCAAGAGGAGCTGTTGGATCGTCAAATTGATAAATTGGTTGCAGAAACGGCCTCTTTATGAACAATTCCTTTAGTAAAATACTTCAATTTGGAAAGCCTTTTAAAGCGTATGCACTTCTAAATATTTTTTTTAATGCGCTTTATGCATTGTTTAGTGCACTCTCATTTGTTTCTTTAATCCCAATGTTGAATGTGCTTTTTGAAACCACAACAAAACAAAGCTCTCCCGCAGAATATACTGGTGTTTTACACCTTCAAGAATACGTTAAAGACAGTTTAAACTATTATGTTTCAGCCAAATTAGCAGTAGATATTGAAGGAACTTTACTCTTTGTAATAGGATTGGTGATTTTGCTGTTTTTTTTAAAAAATATCAGTAACTATCTAGCCTTGTATTTTATAACTTACCTGAGAAACGGAATTTTAAGAGATCTTAGAAATGCTCTTTACCTAAAAATAGTCAGCTTGCCGATTTCCTACTTTAATGAAAAAAGGAAGGGAGATCTTATGGCGAAAATTACCAGTGATGTTTCCGAAATCCAAACTTCATTTTTATCCATCTTGGAACTCTTGGTTCGCGAACCGCTGACCATCATTTTTTCGCTTATTGCCATGCTGTTCTTCAGTTTTGAATTGACTTTATTCGTTCTCCTTTTTATACCTTCATCAGGATTGATCATCTCTGCCATAGGGAAACGACTCAAAAAACAGTCGGCCAGAATTCAAAAAGAGCAAGGTGATTTTTTATCAATTATAGATGAAACTGTAAACGGTCAAAAAATCATTAAAACCTTTTCAGCA
Source organism: Flavobacteriaceae bacterium (assembly GCA_038108035.1). Taxonomy (GTDB): domain Bacteria; phylum Bacteroidota; class Bacteroidia; order Flavobacteriales; family Flavobacteriaceae; genus MS024-2A. The sequence goes on along the minus strand of JAYNHN010000103.1, from coordinate 6,049 downwards.
GGGGATCATTTTAAGAATCGATTTTTTAATGCTACCCATCGATTTTACCAGTTTTCGAATCAATTATTGCACCGAGCCAGCTTAGCCGGTCCCACTAGTGAATTTTTAGGAATTGCCGCTATCGGAGTACTTTTATGGTTTGGAGGCAAAATGGTCTTGGTTGATGCCAGTATTTCAGGAACCACTTTTATCGTCTTTATGGGTCTAGCTTATAATATCCTTACTCCTGCAAAAGCCATCAGCAAAGCCAGTTATAGCATTCAAAAAGGCAATGCCGCTGCGGATCGTATTTTAGAAATTCTCAATGCTCCTGATCAACTTAAAGATGATCCCGAGGCCGTGTCTATTAAGTCAATTAAAAAAGGAATTGTTTTTGATCGAATACGCTTTGGTTATGAAGAAAAACCGATTATTGAGGATCTAAGTTTTGAAATAAAAAAAGGACAAACGATTGCTTTAGTGGGACCATCCGGAAGTGGAAAAACAACCTTGACCTATTTGCTGAATCGATTTTATGATCCCGATAGCGGGAGGATTACTTTAGACGGCATACCTCTACAAAAAATTAAAAAACAAAGCTTATATCAACAAATAGCGATCGTGACTCAGGAATCCATTTTATTCAATGATACAGTCTTTAACAACCTTAAGATTGGAAATCCTAAAGCAAGCCATTCCCAAGTTTTGGCTGCAGCACAAGCTGCCAATGCCCACAATTTTATCCAAGCACTGCCCCTAGGCTATAACACCCCTATTGGAGATTCCGGTAATAAACTCTCCGGAGGTCAAAAACAACGACTCACCATCGCTCGGGCTCTTTTAAAAGACCCTGCCTTATTAATTTTGGATGAAGCTACTTCCGCTTTAGATACCGAGGCCGAACAACAAGTCCAACTCGCACTTGAACAATTAATGCAAAATAGAACTTCGCTGGTCATCGCCCATCGACTTTCAACCATTCAAAAAGCAGATGCCATCCTTGTCTTTGAAAAAGGAGCAATTATTGCTTCCGGTTCGCATCAAGAACTCTTAATAACAAACAAACAATACAAAACTTGGGTAGCCATACAAAAAATGGATTAAACTTTTTATAGTATCTTTTGTCTATTCTATAATTGAAAGAACTTAAGCGTTGGGAACACAACAATCTTTATTTATCAATTCTCTTAAACAACCCGCTACAAAGGAAGAGGCTTTTAAGCGATTGGTCTCGGAATATAAGGAACGATTGTATTGGCACATTCGAAAATTAGTTTTGGATCACGATGATGCCAATGATGTTGTTCAAAACACTTTTATCAAAATCCACTTGAATATTGATAAATTCAAAGGCAACAGTTCGCTCTACACATGGATGTATCGAATCGCAACCAATGAATCCTTAAATTTTATCAATAGTAAAGCCTCTAAAATGGGACTTCAAAATCAAGAGTGGATCGAAGCAAAAGCGGAAGGCTTGATGGCTGACTCCTTTTTTGATGGAGAAAACGCTGCCTACTTGCTCCAAAAAGCAGTAGCTCGCCTCCCAGAAAAACAACGTGTTGTTTTTAATATGAAGTATTTTGACAACTTGACTTATGATGTTATTTCTGATATATTAGATACGAGCATTGGTGCGTTAAAAGCGTCTTACCACCATGCTGTTAAAAAAATAAAAACCGAATTAAATGACTGACTTTAACACCAAAAATCCGTTCAAAGTCCCTGAATTGTATTTTGATCGATTGGAAGAACAAATTCTAGATAATAGTGAACCAAGAAAAAATAAGGTACATTTTAAAATACCTAGGGGTTATTTTGACCAGTTAGAAAATGATATCGCAGCGAAAACTAAGGTACAATCGAATAAATCGAAAATTCAAAGAATCGTCCTAAGCGTTGTGGGAATTGCTGCCTCCTTTATTTTACTCTTTTCAATCAGCTACCTTAGACCCAGAAAAACATTAATTGAGGAACAAGCTTTTGATGAATATGTTGAAGAGTATTATTCCGAAGACTTAGATGGTTACGAAATCCTTTCTCTTTTAGAAGAAATTGAGAATGAAAACCCGAGTAACGAATTAAACTTTAATCAGTAAAATGATAAAAATGTATTCTCTTTTTGGAAAGAAGTACACCTTTTTTGAGGGAGAATTACTTTCCAAACTACTAAAAACTTCTACCGCCCGATGAAACTGCTAACTCTTAAATTTGTTTTATTCTGCGTCTCACTCAGTGTTCAAAGTGTTTACGCTCAAAAAAGTAATCCCAATCATGATGAATTCAAAAAGAAAAAATTAAATTTTATTCTTGACAATACCAATCTTAACGAAGAGGAGGAAAATCAATTCAATTGTATTTTTAGTGCCTATCAAGAAAAATACCATGAAGAAATTTGGCTTGAAAAACAAAAAATAAGAGCAATGATTCGTAAATATTCCGATACCATTTCATCCCAAAATGCATCTTTACTTATCAATCGTTTTTACGAAATTGAGCAAAAAGAGTCCTCTATCAAATATGAACGCGATCAAAAATTACTCGAAAAAATCAGAGCGGTCGAAGTATTGAACATCATCCGTCAGGAGTATCATTTTGATAAAGAAATGCTCAAAAGTATTCGCAACCATTCCAAAAAAAAGAAAAAATCGCGATAAAACAATACCTTTAGCCCAATGAAGTTACACCGGAATATTGCATTGGGAATTGTTGAAGGACTTCAACAACTACTCGAAGAAAAACAAAACCTACGTACAGTCCTCAATCAACTATTGAAAAAAAATAGAAAATGGGGATCCAGAGATCGAAGACTGTTAGGCGAAGTCCTTCTGGATTGTGTTCGTTGGAAAAGAACTTATATGGAACTGGGAGGTTTACATTCCTCCTCAGTTCATTTTTTTTGGGAATTAATGGGTGTTTGGATACTTTCCAAAAAGCATCCACTCCCTTACTGGATTGAGTTTGAAAATCTTCAACAGCTAAGCACCCCATTGGTCTTAAATCCAAAAAAAAGAAATCGCGCAATTACTGAATCGATACCCGATTGGCTTGATCAAATGGGGGCGGATGAATTGGGATTGGATTTTTGGGAAAAAGAAATAAAAACACTCAATTCAACCTCTCCACTTGTAATTCGTGCTAATTCATTAAAAACTCAAACGATCAAACTGCAACTTCAGCTTCAACAAGAATTCAAAATTGAGTGTCAAACACTTCAGGATTTCCCGGAAGCACTTCTATTGGATAAACATCAAAAAGTAACCCACTTAGAACCTTATCAAAAAGGGCTTTTCGAAGTACAAGATGCCAACTCACAACGGGTGGCTCATTGGGTCAATCCACGTAAGGGTAAGAAAATCATTGACGCTTGTGCAGGAGCCGGAGGTAAAACCTTGCATTTGGCGGCATTGATGCAAAACCAAGGGATCCTTATTGCTGCAGATACCTATCCTAAAAAATTAGAGCAGCTACGGAAAAGAGTCCAACGTAATGGTGTAACTATTGTAACTACACAAGATGCCAATAGAGATTCATTTTTTGACCAAGAATTCCAACAAGCTGATGCGGTTCTCATTGATGCACCCTGTAGCGGTTTAGGTGTTTTGAGACGCAATCCTGCTGCTAAATGGCATCTAAATAGTGATCGCATTGATGAGTTGAAAAAATTACAACAATACATTCTCAAACGAAATGCTCCTCTGGTAAAGCAAGGTGGAACTTTGGTCTATGCGACTTGTTCAATCCTTCCCTCTGAAAATCAAAAGCAGGTTCAAACCTTTTTATCCTCTGCAGAAGGCAGTCGGTTTCAATTAGAAAAACAACAGACATTTTGGACACACGAGACTGGTTTTGATGGTTTTTATATAGCGAAGATGAAAGCACAAACTGTGAATAAATAATAAATATCATTCGAAATCAATATGATTTTAAAATAGATTAATTTTACCGTTCAATTTTATTGATTATGATGCTGTTTTTTGGAACGCCACAAACCACAATTTTTGCCCTTCAAACTTCTACAAAAATCTCAGCCGAGTCCATCAAAAAGCTGACTTGGCTTCTAAATACGGACTGGATTGACCAAAAAGCAATTCCGGGATCCTTTGTAGGTCCTAGAACCACCATGATCACACCGTGGAGCACGAATGCTGTTGAGATAACACAAAATATGGGTATCAAAGGAATTGATCGAATAGAAGCTTTTCATTCAGTTGATAAAGCAGCTGATTTTGATCCGATGTTGTCTCAAAAATATGAAGGCTTGGACGCATCCCTCTTCGATATCGAAATCGAAGCAGAACCCGTCAAGGAAATATTTGACATTGAACAATACAACCAAACGGAAGGACTGTCCCTAAATTCTGATGAAGTGGCATACCTAAATAATTTGTCTAAAAGTCTTAATCGACCCCTAACGGACTCTGAAGTCTTTGGTTTTTCTCAAGTCAATTCTGAACATTGTCGTCATAAAATTTTTAATGGCACCTTTGTCATTGATAGAGAAACCCAACCCGACAGTTTGTTCCAACTCATTAAAAAAACTGCTAAAACAAACCCCAATTCCATTGTCTCAGCTTATAAAGACAATGTCGCATTCATAGCGGGAATGCCTGTAGAACAGTTTGCTCCCATTCAACCCGACTATCCCAGTAGCTACCAAACAAAAAATGTAGAAAGCATTTTATCCTTAAAAGCGGAAACTCATAATTTCCCTACAACAGTGGAACCATTTAACGGAGCTGCAACGGGTTCTGGAGGAGAAATCAGAGACCGTTTGGCAGGAGGTCAAGGATCCCTTCCCCTAGCCGGAACCGCTGTTTATATGACTCCCTATTCTCGGGTTTCAAAAGATCGACCTTGGGAAGATTCATTCAGTGCCCGTCCTTGGCGTTATCAGACGCCTCTGGACATCCTGATTAAAGCCTCTAATGGTGCCTCAGACTTTGGAAATAAATTTGGACAACCCCTGATTGCAGGATCCGTTTTGACCTTTGAACATCAGGAACAAGAAAAACAATGGGGCTATGACAAAGTCATTATGCTGGCCGGTGGGATTGGAACTGGCATAGCGGATCAAGCACTCAAACAAAAACCTTCTCAGGGAGACCTCATTATTATTTTAGGGGGAGACAATTATCGGATTGGAATGGGAGGAGCTGCAGTATCTTCCGCCAATACAGGTAGCTTTGACAATGCCATTGAACTGAATGCCATTCAACGTTCCAATCCCGAAATGCAAAAACGAGTGGCTAACGTGATTAGATCTTTGGTAGAAACTGGGAAGAATCCCATCGTATCGATTCATGACCACGGAGCGGGAGGACATCTAAATTGTTTATCTGAATTGGTAGAAGAGACTGGAGGGACAATTTATATCGACCAACTTCCACTCGGCGATCCCACTCTATCCGCAAAAGAAATTATAGGCAACGAGTCTCAAGAACGAATGGGATTAATCATTCATCCTAAAGATAAAGACTTTCTCCAACGTATCTGTGAGCGTGAGCGAGCACCCATGTATGTTGTAGGAATGGTCACTTCGGATCATCAATTTATTTTTATCAATAAAAAAAACGCTCAGAAACCCATTGATCTCCATTTGGATGCCCTATTTGGCAGTGCACCAAAAACGATCATGAGTGATCAACGCCAAGGATTTTTATTTGAAAAACTCAACTACCAATAGGATCAAATTCACGACTACCTGGAGAATGTTCTACGACTGGAATCGGTCGCTTGTAAGGATTGGCTTACCAATAAAGTAGATCGATGTGTTAGCGGACGTGTTGCCCAACAACAAACCGTTGGAGCACTCCAGTTACCTTTGAGCAATTGTGGTGTGATGGCACTGGATTTTAAAGGTAAAAAGGGGATTGCAACCTCTATAGGACATGCGCCCATTCCGGCACTTATCAGTGCTGCCAATGGAAGTATTCTAGCCATTTCGGAAAGCTTGACCAATATTATTTGGGCTCCACTATCAGAGGGATTGCAATCCGTTAGTCTTTCTGCCAACTGGATGTGGGCTTGTAATAATCCTGGCGAAGATGCCCGGCTTTATGAAGCTGTG
>JAYNHN010000102.1:0-8323 GCA_038108035.1 Flavobacteriaceae bacterium | reverse complement strand
GCTGGATCTTTTGCCCAGTTGATGGCTCGTGAAGGAAGATTTGCTACCGTTAAATTACCCTCAGGAGAAACCCGTCTCATTTTGGTAAGTTGTTTGGCAACTATTGGAGCGGTTTCGAATTCCGATCACCAATTACTGGTCTCTGGTAAAGCAGGTCGCTCCCGTTGGTTAGGAAGAAGACCTCGTACCCGACCGGTAGCTATGAACCCAGTAGATCACCCCATGGGCGGTGGTGAAGGTCGTGCCTCCGGAGGTCATCCAAGATCGCGTAATGGAATTCCTGCCAAAGGATATCGAACGCGATCAAAAACGAAGTTTAGTAACAAGTTCATTATTGAACGTAGAAAAAAATAATAAGTCATGGCTCGTTCATTAAAAAAAGGACCTTATGTTCACCACAGTCTTGAAAAGAAGGTGTTGAAAAACGTAGAAGAAAATAAAAAGTCGGTGATCAAAACTTGGTCTCGTGCCTCTTTGATCACTCCGGATTTTGTGGGTCAAACCATCGGCGTTCACAACGGGAAAACATTTGTTCCCGTTTATATCACCGAAAATATGGTAGGACATAAATTGGGTGAATTTTCGTTAACTCGTAACTTCCGCGGTCATGCTGGAGCGAAAAATAAAGGCAAAAAATAATAGCACTCATGGGAAATCGAAAAAGACAATCGGCTCAAGCAATTAAAGAGGCAAAAAAATCGCTTGCTTTTGCAAAGTTAAATAACTGTCCTACTTCTCCTCGTAAGATGCGTTTAGTTGCAGATCAAGTTCGTGGTGAGTCCATTGACAAGGCACTTGCAATTTTAAAATTCAGTCCCAAGGAGGCCTCTCGCCGTTTGGAAAAGTTATTATTGTCCGCTATTGCGAATTGGCAATCTAAAAACGAACAGGATGACATAGAAAAGGCGAATCTTTATGTGTCTGAAATCCGTGTGGATGGTGGAAGTATGTTAAAAAGACTCCGACCCGCACCACAGGGAAGAGCACACCGAATTAGAAAACGTTCCAATCACGTTACCATCGTATTGGGATCTAACACTGTAGAAGCATAATATGGGACAAAAAACCAACCCTATAGGAAATCGTTTAGGGATCATCAGAGGATGGGACTCAAACTGGTACGGAGGAAATGATTACGGCGACAAAATCGCTGAAGACGACAAAATCCGTAAGTACATTCACGCACGTCTTGCCAAAGCAAGCGTTTCCAATGTGATTATTGAACGTACATTAAAAATTATTACTGTTACCATTACCACTGCACGCCCGGGTATTATCATCGGTAAAGCGGGCCAAGAAGTAGATAAACTTAAGGAAGAGTTGCGTAAGATCACAGGCAAAGAAGTTCAAATTAATATTCATGAAATCAAGCGCCCCGAGCTTGATGCACAATTGGTTGCCGCCAGTATTGCACGTCAGATAGAAAGTCGTATTTCGTATCGTCGCGCCATTAAAATGGCAATTGCTGCTGCCATCCGTATGAACGCAGAAGGAATCAAAGTACAGATATCAGGTCGTTTGAACGGTGCAGAAATGGCACGCTCCGAAGCGTATAAAGAAGGTCGTATTCCACTTTCTACGTTCCGTGCAGACATCGATTATGCTTTGGTTGAAGCTCATACTACTTACGGTAGATTGGGCGTAAAAGTATGGATCATGAAAGGAGAGGTTTATGGAAAACGCGAACTGTCTCCCTTAATAGGAATGTCAAAAAAATCAGGGCAAGGGGGTTCCAATTCCGGAGGGAATAACCGTCAACGACGCCGTAAATAATTTAATAGCAAATCATGTTACAACCAAAAAAGACAAAATTTCGGAAAGCACAAAAAGGTCGCATGAAAGGACTTTCGGGTAGAGGTCATCAACTTTCGAATGGTATGTTTGGGATTAAAGCATTGGACTCAGTATTCATTACCTCACGTCAGATCGAAGCAGCGCGGATTGCCGCCACCCGATACATGAAAAGAGAAGGTCAGTTATGGATAAAAATTTTTCCCGACAAGCCGATTACCAAAAAGCCGCTTGAAGTACGGATGGGTAAAGGGAAAGGAGCACCCGAATATTTTGTGGCTGTCACCAAAGCAGGACGTATTCTCTTTGAAGTATCCGGTGTACCTCACGATGTTGCCAAAGAAGCATTGCGTTTAGCTGCTCAAAAATTACCTGTAAAAACTAAATTCATAGTAGCTCGTGATTACGAAGCTTAATGCAAGGAATTATGAAACAATCTGAAATAAACAATCTTTCTAAAGAAGACCTTCAAGATAAGTTGGCTGAGTTTCAAAAGCAACTGGAAGAACTCAAAATGACACATGCCATTTCTCCTTTAGAAAATCCATTACAAATCAAAACGGCACGTCGCGTGATTGCACGAATCAAAACGGCCCTTAGTAATCAAGAAGCCTAAAGAATATGGAAACAAGAAATTTAAGAAAAGAACGAATCGGGGTTGTGACTAGTAACAAAATGGAGAAATCCATCGTAGTTTCAGAAGTCAAGCGTGTTAAACATCCGATGTACGGAAAATTCGTTTTAAAAACTAAAAAATATGTAGCCCACGATGAGAAAAACGATTGCAATATCGGGGATACAGTTAAAATCATGGAAACTCGACCCATCAGCAAATCAAAATGCTGGAGAATGGTTGAAATAATCGAAAGAGCGAAGTAAAATGGTACAACAAGAATCAAGACTAAAAGTAGCGGACAATACAGGTGCCAAAGAGGTATTGACCATCCGTGTTTTGGGTGGAACAAAAAGACGCTACGCCTCTATTGGAGATAAAATTGTAGTCACTGTTAAAGAAGCATCTCCATCGGGTACTGTTAAAAAAGGTCAAGTGTCAACTGCTGTAGTGGTTCGTACACGCAAAGAAGTTCGACGTCCGGATGGATCGTATATCCGTTTTGACGAAAATGCTTGTGTACTACTTAATCCTACTGGAGAAATGCGAGGAACCCGTGTTTTTGGACCCGTAGCCAGAGAACTTCGTGATAAACAATTCATGAAAATCGTATCACTAGCACCTGAAGTGTTGTAATAAATTAAAGATGGCAACAAAAATTAAAATCAAAAAAGGAGACAATGTCCTTGTCATTGCCGGTTCTCAAAAGGGTACAGAAGGAACTGTAATGATTATCTCTCGTCAAACCAATAAAGCCATAGTGGAAGGTGTGAATTTGGTTAAAAAGCACAACAAGCCCAATGCGCAAAATCCACAGGGAGGAATTACTGAAAAGGAAGCCGCAATTGACATCTCAAACCTATCTTTGCTAACTGCTGAGGGTGAAACCACACGCGTGGGTTATCGTTTGGAGGATGGAGAAAAAGTGCGTTATTCTAAAAAAACTGATGAAGTCATTTAACTATGAGCTATATACCAAGACTTAAAAAAGAATACAATGAGCGCATCATAAGCAGCCTAAAAGAAACTTTTAGTTATAGCAGTGTGATGCAAGTACCCAAACTTCAAAAGATTGTTCTCAGTCGGGGAGTAGGTGCGGCCGTTGCCGACAAAAAATTAATCGACCATGCGGTTGAAGAGTTAACATTGATCACCGGACAGAAGGCAGTGTCAACACTTTCTAAAAAAGACGTAGCCTCATTCAAACTCCGAAAGGGTATGCCGATTGGTGCCAAAGTAACTCTTCGGGGAGAACGTATGTTCGAATTCTTAGATCGCTTAGTGACTACAGCACTTCCTCGTGTTCGTGATTTTCAAGGTGTTAAAGCTACAGGATTTGACGGGCGAGGAAACTATACATTGGGTGTGACCGAACAAATTATTTTTCCAGAAATTGATATCGATAAAGTCAATCGTATCAGCGGTATGGATATTACTTTTGTAACGAGTGCTCATACCGATCAAGAAGCAAAAGCATTATTAACCGAATTAGGAATCCCTTTTAAAAAGAATTAACATGGCTAAAGAATCAATGAAAGCACGTGAGGTGAAACGTGCCAAGACCGTCGCCAAATACGCTGAAAAGCGTAAAGCACTAAAAGAAGCTGGAGATTATGAAGGACTCCAAAAACTTCCTAAAAATGCATCTCCTATCCGTATGCATAACCGTTGTAAATTAACGGGAAGACCTAAGGGATATATGCGTCAATTTGGAATCTCTCGCGTCACCTTTCGCGAAATGGCTAATAAAGGTCTGATTCCTGGAGTAACAAAAGCCAGTTGGTAAACCCTTACAAAGAAAAATTATGTTTACAGATCCAATCGCAGATTTTTTAACACGTATCCGAAACGCAAACAGTGCTGGACACCGTGTGGTAGATGCTCCCGCGTCTAACATAAAAAAAGAAATCACTAAAATTCTTTTTGATCAAGGATATATCTTGAGTTACAAGTTTGAACAAACGGACAACCGTCAAGGCAATATTAAAATTGCACTCAAATATGACAAGCTCACTAAGGAGCCCGTCATCAAAAAAATACAACGTATCAGTACTCCCGGTTTGAGACAGTATTCCGGTTCCGATAGCCTGCCTAGAATCCTCAATGGTTTAGGAATTTCTATCGTATCGACTTCTCATGGAGTAATGACAGGAAAACAAGCCGCTAAAGAAAACGTTGGTGGAGAATTAATTTGTTACGTATACTAACACAACACAGTATAAGCAATGTCAAGAATAGGAAACAATCCGATCACCATTCCCGAAGGAGTCACCGTAGATATCCAACCTTCACAGGTTATTGTTAAAGGAAAGCTAGGAGAACTCACTCAAGATTACAGTGAGGTTGAAATAAAAATGGAAGATAGTACCCTTACGGTTTTACGCCCTTCGGAAAAAAAATCGGTAAAATCGAAGCACGGTCTCTATCGTGCCTTACTATACAATATGATCGAAGGAGTAAGCCAAGGCTATACCAAAGAGTTGGAACTCGTAGGGGTAGGTTACAGGGCTTCGAATCAAGGACAGAAATTAGACCTTGCATTGGGATTTTCTCACAACATCCTTTTGGATATTGCTCCCGAAGTTAAAGTAGAAACGATTTCTGAAAAAGGAAAGAATCCAATCGTTAAATTAACCTCTCATGACAAACAATTGGTAGGTTATGTAGCGGCCAAAATTCGTTCATTTAGAAAACCAGAACCGTACAAAGGAAAAGGCATCAAATTTGTCGGTGAACAAATCCGAAGAAAAGCAGGTAAATCAGCATAAAACAAGACCATGGGTTTAACAAAACTAGATCGTAGAAACAGAATTCGAAAGAGAATTCGTAAAATAGTGAGTGGTACAGCATCAATTCCTCGTTTGTCTGTCTATCGAAGCAATAAAGAGATTTATGCTCAACTGATCGATGACCAAAGCGGTAAGACCTTAGCAGCGGCTTCCTCTAGAGACAAAGAAATTGTAGAAGCAAAACTAACTAACAAACAAGAAGTAGCTGGAAAAGTAGGAACACGTATTGCACAGGTTGCTTCTAGTGCCGGTATTGCAGAGGTTAAATTTGACCGGGGGGGTTATTTGTATCATGGTCGAGTCAAAGCGTTAGCGGAAGGTGCTCGCGATGGGGGATTAAAATTTTAATTAGAATATGTATCAAGATTATAAAAACGTTGAGTTGGTAAAGCCCGCTGGCTTAGATTTAAAAGACCGTCTGGTAGGCGTTCAACGGGTTACTAAAGTTACTAAAGGTGGACGAGCATTCGGTTTTTCTGCTATCGTAGTCGTAGGCGATGAAAACGGTGTAGTCGGTCAAGGTCTCGGAAAATCAAAGGAAGTATCTGAAGCCATTGCCAAAGCAGTTGAAGATGCCAAGAAAAATTTGATCCGTATTCCTATTGACAAAGGAACTTTACCTCACGAACAAAAAGGTAAATACGGTGGTGCACGCGTTTTCTTAAAACCAGCATCGGAGGGTACTGGTGTTATAGCCGGTGGAGCCGTTCGTGCTGTGTTAGAAGCCGTCGGAGTTCACAATGTATTGTCAAAATCTCAAGGGTCTTCAAACCCTCACAATGTAGTCAAAGCAACTTTTGATGCCTTATTGCAATTGCGCAACCCGCATCAAATCGCTAAACAACGTGGAATCTCATTAGATAAAGTCTTTAACGGTTAAGCAACACCATCATGGCAAAGATTAAAGTAAAACAAGTTAAAAGTAGCATCAAGCGTTTGAATACCCAAAAACGCACCCTTGAGTCTTTAGGACTTAGAGGTATTGGTAAAGAAGTTACCCATGAGGCTACCCCAAGTATTTTGGGTATGATTGAAAAAGTAAAACATTTGGTTACAGTTACCGAAGTATAAACAATACGTTATGAGTTTAGAAAATTTAACCCCTGCATCGGGTTCGACAAAATCAGCTGGAAAACGTCTGGGAAGAGGACAAGCCTCAGGTAAAGGTGGAACCGCTGCAAGAGGTCATAAAGGAGCTAAATCCCGTTCAGGATACTCCAAAAAGATTGGTTTTGAAGGGGGTCAAATGCCATTGCAAAGACGGGTTCCTAAATTTGGGTTTACCAATATCAACAGAACGGAATATCGGGCAATTAATCTGGATACGATACAGTCCTTGTTGACAGATAAAAAGATAAAAAAAGAATTGACAACGGATCTTCTTGTGGAACTAAGATTGGCTCATAAAAACGACTTAGTTAAGATTTTAGGTCGTGGAAAATTAGATGCAGCTGTAAAAGTCAGTGCAAACAAATTTTCTGCATCAGCCAAGGCAGCTATTGAAGCGGCCGGTGGAGAAGCCATAACTGTATAAAATTACCCTAATGAAAAAAGTTTTAGAGACTCTTTATAACATCTACAAAATCGAAGAACTGCGCGATCGTATCCTGCTTACTTTGGCAATGCTGTTGGTCTATCGTTTGGGAGCTCAAGTAGTGCTTCCAGGTATCGATCCAGTCCAATTGGCAGCTTTAACGAGTCGAACAGATGGAGGAGGTCTTTTGGGTATTCTAAATGCGTTTACCGGAGGTGCTTTTGCGAATGCTTCTGTATTTGCATTAGGAATTATGCCTTACATTTCCGCTTCCATTGTGGTTCAATTGATGGGAATTGCGGTACCTTATTTGCAAAAACTACAAAAAGAAGGAGAAAGTGGTCGCAAAAAGATCAATCAAATAACACGATGGTTGACCATCTTAATCTGTATTGTACAAGCGCCTGCCTATCTATATGGTTTAAGTGCTTTGGGTGTTCCTGAAAGTGCTTTTGTATTAGGAAAAGGCCCAATGTTTATTGTTTCTTCCGTGATTATACTTGTTACCGGTACAATTTTTGCAATGTGGTTGGGTGAAAAAATAACAGACAAAGGAATAGGTAATGGAATTTCACTACTGATTATGGTTGGAATTATAGCCAATCTACCTTTATCATTCACTCAGGAATTCGTTTCAAGAGTATCAGAAAACAATGGTGGACTGATGCTCATCCTTATTGAGCTCGTTCTTTGGATCGTTATTATCCTATTATCGATCCTACTTACATTAGCAGTAAGAAGAATTCCGGTACAATATGCAAGACGTCAGGCAGGAGGTTCTTCAACGGATCGTTCGGTATATGGATCCAGACAATATATTCCTTTGAGACTGAACGCCTCTGGAGTGATGCCCATCATTTTTGCTCAGGCCATTATGTTTGCACCTGCTTACATAGGTGGAGCTCTTGGGGACTCGGATGTGGGACAGTGGATGCAAACCAATTTTTCTGATATTTTCGGTTTGTGGTACAATGTATTGTTTGCATTGTTGATCATCATCTTTACCTATTTCTACACAGCAATTACAGTGCCGACCAATAAAATGTCGGATGATTTAAAACGAAGTGGAGGTTTTGTTCCAGGTATTCGACCCGGAAATGAAACTTCTGAATATCTAGATACAGTAATGTCTCACATAACCTTTCCAGGATCTTTGTTTCTGGCAGGTATTGCAGTTTTTCCTGCTCTTGTAGTCAAACTTATCGGAATTCAACAGGGTTGGGCACTCTTTTACGGAGGAACTTCGTTATTGATTATGGTGGGAGTGGCTATTGATACTATTCAGCAGGTTAATTCGTACTTGCTTAATAGACATTACGATGGATTAATGAAAACCGGTAAAACACGCAGAAGCGGAAACTAACAAATGGCTAAACAAGCAGCAATAGAACAAGAGGGTACCATTATCGAAGCATTATCAAATGCAATGTTTCGTGTTGAATTAGAAAATGGCCATATCGTTACTGCCCATATTTCAGGTAAAATGAGATTACATTACATTAAATTATTACCTGGAGATAAAGTAAAATTGGAAATGAGCCCCTACGATTTAACCAAAGCAAGGATCACTTTTAGATTTTAAAAAAAGAACAATAG
>JAYNHN010000101.1:0-8323 GCA_038108035.1 Flavobacteriaceae bacterium | reverse complement strand
TATTTACATTACCATGCAAGGACAAAATTTTATTTGGAATGAAGTCCAAAAAAATAAAGATAAGGGTTGTTTTGAACGTATTCATTGCTAAAGTATTTTTAAGATGTTGTTAAACCTTTAGGAAGCTTTTCAACTTCCTTCATTTATCAGTACCTTCGTCACGCTAAACGGAATGACCAATAATGACTGAAAATACCTTTCGACTCTGGAACCGAAGCATCGGTTGGATTTTATTCTCCATTGCCCTCTTTACTTTTGGAAGTACGGTAGAACCTACCGCAAGTTTTTGGGATGCGGGTGAGTACATTGCTACCTCTACTAAATTACAAGTAGGACACCCCCCAGGAGCCCCTTTTTTTCAAATGATTGGTGCGTTTTTTGCTCTGTTTGCCACGGGTCCTGAACAAATTGCCTTAATGGTCAATTTTATGTCTGTTTTTTCCAGTGCTTTTACCATTTTATTTTTGTTTTGGACGCTCACCATTTTACTTAAAAAGCTGCCCTCATTTCAATCGCTAGAAAGCATTCCGGAGCGAATTGGTTTTTTTGGAAGTGCTGCCGTAGGCGCACTGGCTTTTTGTTTTTCGGACAGTTTTTGGTTCAATGCGGTAGAAACTGAAGTCTATGCAATGGCCACCTTGATTCTTTCGGTACTCTTCTGGATGGGACTTCGATGGGAACAAGAAATGAATACTCCTAGAGGGGATCGTTGGTTGCTGATGATCGCCTTTGTAATTGGTCTATCTTTTGGCGTACACTTTATGGGGTTACTGACCATACCCGCTTTAGGAATGATTTATTATTTCAAAAATTATAAAAAGGTTACGGTCAAAGGCTTTATCTATGCCAATTTAATCGCTACTGCTATCCTTTTGGTGATCTTTAAACTCTTATTGCCCTTGACACTTGCCTTTTTTGGTAATGCGGAAGTATTTTTTGTCAACTCCATAGGGCTTCCTTTCAACAGTGGGACAATCATTGCCGCCCTAATCTTTATCTCATTTTTTGTTTACAGCCTGCGCTTGACCCAAAAAAAGAATTGGATCAATCTCAATACCGGAATATTGGCCACACTTTTTGTTTTACTGGGATTCTCTTCATGGCTCATGATTCCGATTCGAGCCAATGCCAATACAGTGATCAATGAAAACAGCCCTTCGGATGCTCGACTACTTCTCGCTTATTACAACTTAGAGCAATATCCCGAAACCAAATTGTTTTACGGACCCATGTTTTCGGATATGTATGCCGGTCAAGATCCTATAGAACCTTTTAAGGACGATAAACCCAAATACGAAAGAGATTACGATACGAATACCTATAAAATTGTAAATTTCTGGAAAGATGCTCGCTACAATTCCAACCGAAACCACAATGGAATTTTACCCAGACTTTGGAGTAGTGAACACGCCGGAAACTATATGAATTTTACAGAGCCGCTTGAATTTTCCATTAAACCTTCTTATCGCTCCAATCCTCGCCTACAAGAACGCATCAATGAATTTCGAGAAGAAGTGGCTGAAGATGCTGTTACGGGTGAAGACTATCACAAATTCCTCAAGACCTTTAGTGACTACCTTGATATAGAAAAACCTTCATTCTTCTCTAATTTAAAATTCTTTTTTGAGTATCAAGTAGGCTATATGTATTGGCGCTACTTTATGTGGAATTTTACAGGACGACAAAATGATATTCAAGGAGAATACAATGTGATGAACGGAAATTGGTTGAGCGGGATTCGTTTTATTGACGATTTACGTCTGGGGAATCAATCCCAACTTCATGCAGATGCCTTAAATAACAAAGCACGAAATACTTATTACTTTTTACCTTTTATTTTAGGACTGATCGGTTTATTTTTCATCTACAATCAGGACCCCAAACGCTTTTGGGTATTGATGCTCTTTTTCTTGTTTACGGGCTTGGCACTTAAAGTCTATTTAAACGAGCGGCCTTTTGAACCTCGAGAACGTGACTATGCATTGGTCGGATCCTTTTACGTTTTTACTATTTGGATAGGTTTGGGATGTATGGCATTAATCCGTAAAGCGCAACAATTTATTGCAAATAAAACAATTCAACCTATGATTGTTTCAGTTTGTTTACTGGCAGTCCCCGCCTTGATGGCTTCTGAAAATTGGGATGACCACGATCGTTCCAATCGTTATACGGCTCAATCCATGGCTCGCTCATATCTGCAATCAATTCAAAAGGATAAAGGGGCTATGATTTTCACCATTGGAGACAACGATACTTTTGCGCTTTGGTATGCTCAAGATATCGAAGGGTACCGAACCGATGTGCGAACCATCAACTCCAGCCTGATTGGAACTGACTGGTATATAGACCAAATGAAACGTAAAACCTATGAAAGCGAAGCAATACCCTCTCAACTAAAGCATGACCAATACGCCTATGGGGTGCGTGATGTTATTCGATACCAACCCATTTTGGACTCTGTTCGTTGGGATATCAAAGATTTTATGAACTGGGTAGGAAGCGACCACCCCCGAACCAAGATCAAAGATTTACTCCAAAAGAGCGGTAGGGACATCAACGAGCTACCAGAAAGTCAGCGGGAAGGCGTTTTTTATCCAACCAACAAGATTCGTATTCCCGTAAATAAAGAAAATGTTTTAAAAAGTGGAATTGTAAAAGCGGAAGATGCAAATAAAATTGTGCCTTATATTGATATCGATTTACCCGAAACTGCATTGCTTAAAAACCAAATCATGATGTTGGACATTGTGGCCAATAATGACTGGGAACGCCCCATTTATTTCACAGGAGGGAGCTATTCCGATTCGGAATATCTTTGGATGAAAAAATACCTCCAATTGGAAGGCTTGGTATATAAGCTGGTTCCTATTGAAACGGATCTAGGCAAAAACAATCCTTACTTGATGGGACGTATTGATTCCGATTTAATGTATGACATTGTCATGCAATGGGACTGGGGAAATTCGGAACGAAGCGATATTTATCATGACCCGGAAACTCGAAAAAATAGTATTTCCTATCGCAGCAATATGGCTCGCCTTTCTGAAGTGTTAATCGATGAGGGGAAAATTGATAAAGCCAAAGCTGTGATTGACTTGGCGATGGAGAAAATGCCTTTAGAATACTTCGGTTTTTATAGCCTTTTGGTTCCTTTTGTAGATGGTTATTATCGGGTAAATGAGAGCGAAAAGGCCAATTCGCTATCCATTCAAATAGCTCAAAAATATGCAGACCGCCTCAGCTATTTTAATTCTTTGGATGCAGATCTTCAATACGGACTTGGAGAAGAAATCATCACGGAAATCGAACGATATAGAACACTCATCGAAGCCAATTTAAAACACGGAGAATACGCAAACCTATTGCCTTTACTCGATCAATTTATGATTGCTTCTAGTTCCTTTAAATATTTATATGGTGATTATGAATTCTATACCAGTCTTACGGATGTTGTAGAGGGTTATTATATGGTAAACAATCTAGAAAAGGCTCAGTCTTTAGCTAAAAAAATAAGTTCCGAATTCTCGGGTCGCTTAGCACTTTTTGGTCAATTCCCTCCCCAAGATCAGTTGAATTTGATGAAGAGGATTAAAGATGAATTTGTAGAATTCAGCTATCTGGTTCAAATTATTAAAGCCTATGATTCATCAGAGTTTTCCTTAACATCCGAAGAAGCTTACAACGCAAGTAAAGACTCTTTTTTAAAAGTATTGGATCCTGAACAAGGTGTTTTGGAGCGAAAACTAGATTAGTAAAACTTACTCGATATGATCTAGCATGAGACTAATCAAAGTGTTGGCATCTTGTTCACCACTTTGACGCCATACCATTTCACTAAACTTGTAGATCATTAATGTAGGTAAAACTTTCACCCGAAGGGCCTCGGAAAGTTTGTGATTTTTATCCATATCTATTTTAATAACCTTACCTCTATCACCCATAGCCGCCGCAACATCTCTTAGGATGGGATGCATATTATATGATTCGGATTCATCTTGCCGATAAAAAGCCAGCAAAACGGGTATTTTTTCATCTAATAATTCTCCAAATTTTGACATAATTGAAATGAATTATGGAACAAATGTAACAGAAATTGATTAAATAACTGTTTTGGATCTTTTTAAGGTAATCACACTGACCTCAGGCCACATCCCTACTCGCCCTGGATAGGCCAAATATCCAAAGCCTCGGTTGACATTGATCCGTTGGTTTTGGTCTCCGTAAATACCTGCCCATTGCTTGTACCTCCACTGAACCGGACTCCACTTAAACCAACCCGGTATATCAATCCCAAATTGCATTCCGTGAGTGTGTCCACTTAGGGTCAGATTAATATTATATGGATGCGGAAGGACTTCGGCTTCCCAATGAGAGGGGTCATGAGACAATAAAACTTTAAAATCATTAGGCTCAACATTCTCCAAGGCTTTGTTTAAGTCACCTGCTTTTTTAAAGCCTCCTTTACCCCAATTTTCAACGCCTACAATTGCCAAACGCTGTCCTTGCTTTTCAATAAAACGAGATTCGTTGAGTAAAAGGTCCCAACCCATTTCTTTTTGAGCTTGATACAAATCCTTTAAATTGTCTTGTTTTTTTGTCGGACTTTCCCAAGAAACATAATCGCCGTAGTCGTGATTCCCTAAAACTGAGAAGATACCATGAGGAGCTTGAATTTTTCCAAAAATCTTTTTCCAAGGATTAATTTCTTCGGATTTGTTATTGACCAAATCACCTGTGAACAAAACAACATCACTTTTTTGCCTATTAATTAAATCAACTCCGTATTCTACCTTTTGGGCATTGTCAAAACTTCCACTGTGAATATCAGAAATCTGAGTGATTTTGAATCCATCAAAGGCCTCCGGTAAATCATCGTATTCCAATTCATAGGAAAGTACTTTAAAATTATATTTCCCGCGATACATTCCATACAAAAGTGAAGCAAGGGGTATAGCGGCTAGACCCAAAGCAATCCGGGAAATAAAGGCTCTTCTTTCTGGAAAAAATTGAGTTTGTCCTTGCGCTTTTGTGAAAAAAGCATAGATCGCTTGAGGGATCCTGAAAATATCTTCGGCAAACAACACTATGGAAACGAGTGCTTGAAAAGTAAATAAGGTAATAAAAAAGCCGATGGCATACATCATTCTGGGATTCATACCCGTTTCTCGACTAAAACCGAATGTATAAAAGAGAAGGTTTCCTATAATCAGGCTAACCCCCATACCGTAGAGTAACCAGACCCATTTATTAGGGGTTAATGTTTTAACTCCCTGGAAGCAATACCATTGAAATAAAACAAGAATTAGTATTGGCACAATCCACCTCATACAATTTTTTTTGGCAAATGTACTATCTTCTAAACTGAAAAACTAATGGAATTTAACTCCCAATATCTTGTGCCATCCTCAAGGCTTTTCCATCGGAAAGACTGGCTACAAAACAACTGACATTTAATAAGGTCCCATATAGACTTTGCCCTGTTAAGGGAGTCCCTTCAGGTACCAGAGAGAGGATCAATTTATCAAATACAGTTGGAGTACCATCAAAAGTTCGAACCCCAGCAGCCGTGAAGTGTTCCAATAGAGTAGAAATAGCTCGATGCCCAACTACTTCTTTTTGGACAACTTCTTTCGATCGATATATATTTTTAACGCTCAATTTGATGATGTCATCAATCTGGGCTTTGTATTTACTTTTATCAAGAAGTGAGGTATCAAAGGTTCCGTTCAAAATATAGTTTTCATTTTCAATAAAAATTCGAACGGCATCTTCTATCAGACTATTAATGGCCAAAGCTCTGAGGTAACTCAACCGTTGAGATTTGTATTCAAGTTGAGCGTATTTATTGGAATCTATCCGATCCCGAACCAAATTGATTAAATATTCAAGGGCGTACTCCTCAGGGATCCAACCCAAATTAATACCATCCTCAAAATCAATGATGGTATAGCAAATGTCATCTGCTGCCTCTACTAAAAAAGTTAAAGGATGTCTTAAAATACGACCCGCATTCTTCATGGTCAATTCATCCGCCAGTTCTTCAACAAAATCGGCTTGACTTTGAAAATAACCAAATTTCTTATCCGCAACATGAAAAGAAGGCTTGATCGGTAAGCTTCCTTTGGGGTATTTGATAAAAGCTCCCAATGTGGCATAACTCAATCGTAAACCCCCGGGTACTCCCTGAGAAGACTGAGTTAAAATTTTAAGTCCGTTGGCATTCCCTTCAAAGTCACACAAATCTTGAAATTCTTCTGATCCAAGTTTTGATTTAAATTGTAAACCGTCTCCTTGTGAAAAAAAATGTCCTATAGCTTTTTCTCCACTGTGACCAAAGGGGGGGTTTCCAATGTCATGAGCTAAAGCTGCCGCTGCTGTGATCGCTCCAAAATCATTTGGTTGATATCCTAAAATCGTTTGAAGATGAGGATGTTTTTCTAAAATTGCTTTTCCTGCAATACGTCCCAGACTTCTTCCCACTACGGATACCTCCAGACTGTGAGTCAATCGGGTATGAACAAAATCTGTTTTTGAAAAAGGAATCACTTGTGTCTTATCTTGTAAACTTCGGAAAGCATGGGAAAAAACGATTCGGTCGTAGTCCACTTCGAATCCAAGCCGAAGATCATTTTGCTCGATGCGCAAGCGTTTGTTGGTATCTCCCAACCTTTTTAACGATAATAGTGATTCCCAGTTCATAACGCAAATCTAACATTCTTAGCGTGTATGTTAACTAAACTTTATACAAAAAATAGGCGTATGATAATTTGTTAATACTTAAAAGTAGGAACTTAACTTTTTACTAAACCTATTGGTTTCTACTAAAAGTAAATTTGTTAAATAAAAATATTTAAAAAATGAAAAAAGTAAACCAATTATCAACCCTTTCGTTTGCACTTCTAACTCTATACAGTTGTACTGAAGATCCTGTAATCGAATATGTCGTCGTAACAGAAACCGAAACAGTAGTGGAAAGGATAGAAGTTGAAGTAGATCCTTTTGTTGATTCAACCCTCGAAGGTTCTATTATTTCAGATTTAACATTAGACGCATCCAAAGTATGGTTACTAAAAGGGAGAGTATCTGTAGAGCCGGGTGCGACATTAACCATCCCTGCGGGAACTATTATAAAAGCCGCTGCCGGAACAGGTGCAGATGCTTCTACATTGATCATTGCTAGAGGTGCCAAAATAGAAGTCCTAGGAACTGTAGACGCTCCTGTCATTATGACCTCCATTTCTGACAATATCCAAATTGGGGGAACTTATCCAGTAAATGGCCCTTCGCTTTCGGTAGAGTCCAGAGGTTTATGGGGTGGATTATTAGTTTTAGGCAATGCTCCCGCTTCGTTTACTGGCGATGTTTCGGAACTCCAAATTGAGGGAATACCAACTTCAGACACAAACGGCCTCTACGGTGGTAATGACCCTGAGGACAATTCAGGAACACTTGAATATTTATCCATTCGACACGGCGGTGCTGAAATTGGTGAGGGAAATGAAATCAATGGTTTAACATTGGGAGGTGTAGGCTCGGGTACTACTATCAATCACATCGAAGTTATAGCCAATGTAGATGATGGTATTGAGTTTTTTGGAGGTACGGTCAACGCTTCAAACCTGTTGGTTTGGGGACAAGGAGATGATGCAATTGATATAGATCAAGGATACGCAGGAACTATTGACGGAGCATTGGTTATTTTAACTGCTGCATCCGATCATGGATTTGAAGTTGACGGGCCCGAAGGGTCTGCAACAGGTCGCTTCACTCTTAAAAATGCAACGGTAATAGGTGCTACTTTTAACTGTGGTGCACTGGGAGTTGATGGTGAGATGGCTGATTTTAGAAAAGGAGCTACGGGTGATGTTCTCAACATTCTTTTTTCAAACTTTGCGGGCGGTAAAGATGTTGAATTGGATGCTTCAGCAGATGCAGCGACCTATAGCTCCGGAAAACTAACCTTTTCTAATATTGATATTTTACATCCGCTGGATGCAGACGGGAACAGCTGTAGCAATGTAGAGAGCCTATCCGAAATATTTGATGACAAAACCGATCCTACCGAAAGCACTTTTGAGTCTGATTCTACAACATTTGCAGAAATTGTAACCGCCAAAAAAGACGATAGCGGCATCGATGAATCATTGTTTTTATGGACATTTTACGCTCGCTAAAAAAAGAGTACTACTCAACTTAATCAATGGAAATGCAATCAAGATTTATCAAAATTATATTTTTTTTTATTATCTCAAGTTTTTCAAGCTATGGACAACTTGGTATTAGCGGTACGGTTATAGACGGTGACTTCAACGAGCCTCTACCC
>JAYNHN010000100.1:7305-8473 GCA_038108035.1 Flavobacteriaceae bacterium | reverse complement strand
TGTGTAGGCTGAACAGAAGGCAAAATTTTTCGGTTAAAACGTTTGATATCTGCTGTATCGATAATTTGAGCGTGCTCTACTCTCCAACGTGGATCGTCAGAAAAAACCAGAGCTTTCGTGTAAGCTTCTAATACAACCGAGTTGGCATGATCGCCAATGGCATGAGTATTCATTTGAAAAGTTGTGGTTGCTAGTTGATAAGCAAGGGATTCCAATGAATCTTTTGAAGTTATAAATTCACCACGATGATTGGGTAAATCGCTGTAATCCTTTTTTAGTGCTGCGCCCCTAGATCCTAATGCACCGTCAGAATAGACCTTGAAAGATCGGACATTGAGTTTATTCGTTTTGAAAGGACCCGATTTGAGAAAGTAATCCATGTTTTCTTTCGTATTGGAAATCATTGCATAGATTCGTATGTTTAACAAACCCTTTTTCTGAAGACTGTCTACCAAAAAGATGTCTTCTTTGTTCATGCCTGCTACAGATACAGTAGTAAGTCCATTTTGAAAACTAATTTCTTCAGCATCTTGTAGTGCCTTTATTTTTTCTTCGAGCGTAGGTTTGGGTAAGATGTTTTCGATCAATCGCATGGGAGCATCAACCAATACACCTGTCAATTGTCCATTTTTCTTGATAATCGTACCCCCTTCGATTTGAGTGTCTTCAGTAATTCCAGCCATATCCAATGCCTTTTGATTCACCAGCAAGGCGTGACCATCAATTCTCCTAAGTGCGACAGGAATATCAGGAAAAAGAATATCCAATTGTGTTTTGTTGGGTAATTCTTTATCATCCCAATCGTTTTGATCCCATCCCCTTCCCAAAAGGGCATTTAATTTTTTTCCATTTGAAAAATCATTCAATTTAGAAACGATCTGATCAAAACTTGTGGTTCCTTTCAAATCGACTTGTTGAAGACTCAATCCTAAACTTAAAAAATGACAATGAGAATCTATAAAACCCGGATATACAGGTAGGTTTTGTAGATTTAAAACTTTCTTCGCTGGATATTTTTCAAGGAGCTCTTCTCCTCCAACTGCTAAAAATTTACCCTCGTTTACTACAAAAGCCGTTGCGTTTGATGAAAGAACTCCCTGAGTATATATTTCAGCATTGTGAACTAATAGATCAACTTTATCTTGACAAGATGTGAAAATAATAATGG
>JAYNHN010000100.1:0-7295 GCA_038108035.1 Flavobacteriaceae bacterium | reverse complement strand
CGCTGGACTCTGACTTGGGAATATTTCAATTTTATTTACTAATGAAATCATGCAAATGTAATGAAAATCAACAGTTGAAACCAAAATAGTTTGGAAACTCAAAGGCAAAGGTGATTAATACTGAAAATCAAACTTATAAGTCACCCCTGCCAAACCTATAAACGGTGGTTCTTTAAAGAAATACCATCTGCCGTGAGTCCCATTTGAATTTAATTTAGTTTTTATGAAAAGATCAAATTGATTTGATAGATTATAGGCTAGATGAAAATGGGAACTGATAAACATCGGCAATCTTTCCTCTTGGAACTGAACGGTTTCTAATTGTTGGTAAATAAAAATCGGTCGGAAAGCTACTTTTCGATCTCCAAGAAGAGATCCCTGGAAAGAAAAAGTGAGCCGATCTTTTAACTGAAATTGACCGTCCCAACTCATCTTTAATGAAGGAATGTTCCAAAGCGTTTGTCCGTCATTAACTTCATAATAACGATAGGAGGTTTCGAAATGCAGATAATTGTTTTTGGTCAAATCAATTCGAAACTTAGCTTTTACTCCGTACAAGCTTAAATCACTATATTCAGATTGAAAGGCGTTCGATAAACGATAAGGTTGATCTTTATTTTGAGAATCAAAAGGCAAACGTTCAAAAAAACTAAAGTTTTCAACTTCATCAAAAACAAAACCAAAATCAAAATTTAATACCGAAGCCAATTGTGAGCGCACACCCACAGTAGCATTGTATTTTTGTAGAGTGGGTATCAGATTGCTTACAGGTGCTAAATAGGGGTTCTCTAGAGCAAGTTTCTGATACGAATTGAATTTTACACCTCCTTTGGCTTCTAAGAAAGGGATCATCACGCTGGAACTATTTTTATAGGTCATTTCAACTTCAGGATAATATATCAATCGATTAACGTAGTCCTCAACTCCAAGTACATAAGCTATGCCAGCTCCAATTTTAAACTTGAAATTGTTTTTGTTATTTTCCAAAAGAGCGGAAAAGGATCCAATACCTTGAGAAAAATCACGGATCCCATCTTTAAAATAGGCTTCTTCAAAACTTGTCTTTAAACCCCTTAAATTCAATTCACTTGTAATTTTTGATGAGCCAAAATCCAATGCAAAATCTGTTTTTAAAGCAAGTTTTTGCTCGGTTGTAGAAAAATTATCAGAAGTTAAATTTGCTTGAAAATCAATTCCACGAACTGCCAAATCATACCAATTCCAAAATGTTTTAATCTTAAAATAATTCCTGCTTATTTCGGGATTAATAGTTCTGATCAAAAGCGGATCCCACTCTCGATCATAGAGTCCAAAATAGTTGTTCTTTTGAGAATTAAACTGGACCAAAGTATGGGCATTATAGCTGTTACTCCTCAAATTGTGGTGGACTCCATAACTTGTAAAACTCTGATTACTTCTCAATATCGAATTTGTAACATCACTGCCAAATCCATCCCGATATAATTTTATACCAAAACGTTGGGAGCGATCCCATTCAATCACACTTGAAACGTCAAAAAACAATTGATTTTTGTTTCCAAACCCACTGCTGAAGAGTGTATTATAGGGAGAGGGAGTGGATCGTCTTTCTAATTTTAGAGGAGTGGCTTTATTGGGAACAAAGGTGGAAACCACTGGAACCGATTTGATTTTAAAATCTAAGAGCTTATTAGGCATTTTAAGACTATCTGGGATTTGTGGGGTTGAATTGATTTTGAACGCATCGGAAAGACTGGGAGTATAGGATTTGACTACCAATACTTCTTGAGTACCAATATCATCTTTCTCATTTTCTTGCGCTTGAAGTACCCCAAAACAAAAAAAATGAAGTCCTAGAATACCGATAAACCTCTTTTTATTTTTCATCTTCCAAACCATTTATCGATCGATTTTCGACAGCTTCTTCAGCTTTATATTTTTCAATGAGAACTTTTGCCTCATCAACAATCTCTGTATAAGAATTAAAATTCTCAAGAAGGGATTCTAAAATATAAATAGCCTGAAATGCATCATCGAGTGCGTAATAATTTTTAGCCAATAATAAGAGTGCTTTAGAATTCCAAATTCCCGACTGATTACTATTTCCAGCAATCTTAGTTATTATTTTATTTGACTCTTCATGTTTTTTATCTGTAAAAAGCTGTTCTGCTTTAAAAAACAAAGCTTCTGCAACCAGATTGGTTTGAGGAGCATTTTCTAATTCCATGTAAGCCGATTTGGCTGTACTGAAGTCTTTAAGGGAAATTGCAGAACGTGCCTTTAATTTTAAAGCATCCCATTTAATAGAAGGATCTAAATTCGAATAATTCAAAACAGTATTAGCAATCTCAATGGTCTTTTTAAATTGATTGGACTGGTAGTAAACAAGCATTAAATTTAAGGAAGCAAAACGCTTATTCTCTTCAAAAGAAGCAATTTGGTCCAATTGTTCAAGATACGTAAGAGCCTCTGAAAAACGAGTTCCATCTTCCTTGTTTTTTAAAAGAGTGATCACACGAACCAGTGCTTTTTCTGTAAAATTGGAAACTTCTTCTTGAACTAATAATTGATATCTTTTTAATGCTTCTTCAAAATCGTTTTCATCAAAATAAATTTCCGCCAGATAAAAAGTTGAAGGAGTTCGATAGGCTCCTTGGGGAAAATTTTCTAAGTATTCTTTCAATAGTTTTTTAGCTGAATTGGTGTTTCCTTTTAAGAATTGTTTTTCTGCTGCAGTAAAGGCGGTTTTTTCCAATTCTATATCACTAAAAGTATTTAAATTTTGACTTTTCACCCATTGAGAAAAATTGCCCACTGTTCCTTGATCTAATGCAATTTCCCGAAGGGTTCTGACCGCCTGCTCAGCAACTGCATAGCGTTTGTACTTGATCGCCACCTCTTCCAATACTTTTTGGGCATTGACATAATCTTCATCATTGTATAAAATCAAACCTTTATTTAATCTTGCTTTTGCCAAATAGGGACTATTGGAAAACTTTAATAACAATGCATCATAGGTGGATATTGCTTTTGAATTTTCTCCCAAACGACTGTAAGTAGAAGCCAACTCGAATAAAGCATCATCTACCAAAGCGTCTTTTGGATAATTCTCAATAAGATTTTTTAGGGTACTGATTTTTTTTGAACTGCGATCAACAAAACCGTAGCTAATCGCCTTTTGATAGGAGGCATAGGATCCTTGGCTGGGTTTTAAAGCAATGGCGGTGTTGTAATGTTCCATAGCCGGCCAATATCTTTTTAATGCAAATTCACAATCGCCCATTCTTAAAAAGGTATCCCTTTGGTATTGCGTCTCCAGGGTACTATTTCGATCATTGAATTCTTCAAATGATTTGAGAGCGTATTCGTATTCACCCAATTTAAAATAAATATAACCCATATCATAACTCAATCGATTGATGGATTTTACCTCACTTCGCATGGGATGCTTATTAAAACGTTTAAAAGAATCCAGAGCCTGATCAAATAAATTTCGTTCGTATTGGGCTCTCCCCAACCAATACCATGAATAAGCTTCTAGGACTTTATCTTCTTTTATCTTGATCGATTTTTCAAATAATAAACTCGCCTCAGTGTAAAGCCCACTTTTAAAGTCTTGAATTGCTTGAAGAACCATCACCCGTTGAAGTGTTTTATTATTTTTAAAACTACCTTTACTTTGAAGAATCTCCAATGCCGCTTTGTAATTTCCACTTTTCGTATAAGAATTAATCAACAATTCTTTCATTAAATCCAATTGACCGTTTTTGGGATACTTATTTATAAAACGGATAAGAACCTGTGATATTCCTTCATAAGGGTTTCCAACTTCATAGCTTAGCTTGGCATAATTTAAGCTTGCGTCTTCTTGAACAACAGGATCAAAATCCATTTCTGACGCACTTTTAAATGCATTTAAAGCTGCCGCTTTTTGATTTGTTTTAATGTACGAATCTGCTAAATAATAATATGCATTTTGTGCCAATGCATTTTTTTGACCTAAGATTTTATTAAACTGACCCATGGCCTTATCAAAATTTCCCAATTGGTGATATGCAAAACCCAATTGGTAAAAATCTGTATTTTCCCAAGTATCTTTTTTTCCTTTATAAACTTCTAAATAGGGTATGGCATCCGAATAAGAGGACAGATTGAAGTAACTTTCACCAATTATTTTTGAAATTTCAGAAGCTTCTTTTTGAGTAGCCTTAGGTAAAACGGACTTTCCTAATTCAATGGCTTTTTCAAAGCGTCCCAAACGAAAATTCATATCCGCTTGAAAATAGGTGAGGTTTTCTTTTTTCGTCGGGTCAGAGATCGAGCTAAATTGATTGACGGCTTCATCAAAATCTTCTAATTGATAGGCTATATGTCCCAAATAATAATGGGCCTCCGATTCGTAAATTTTATGATCTCTCACTTTTTCGAAATAGGGCTTGGATTGTTTGAATTTTTTAGCAGAAAACAAAGTGTACCCCTTGTTAAAATTAAATAGAGAACGCTCCATTTTGGGAACTTGACTTTCTTCAATGCGTGAAAACCATTTCAACGCATACCGGTATTTTTCGTTGTTGAAATAGTAATTGGCAACATCAAAATCTATCGTTACAGCCTCATATGCATTAGGATAATCTTGTCTGAATTGGGAGAGCATTTTTTCGGAACCCGAAAAATTTAAACGTAATGAACTGGACAAAATATTGAATTTTGTTCTTTGAACTGCGTCAGTTTCTGCATAAGCATCGCTTTTCAGTATCCCGGATTGCCATGAAGCAGGAAAATAACCCAAACCGAAATAATGAATCCCATTTTGATCAATCGTTTGAGAATCATAAAGTTGACCCAATAGGATTAGAGGCAAAAGGAGTACAATAAACAAGAAATTCAAGCGCAACATCATCCGATTAAAGGTAGTGGATTACTTTTTAATTTATAACGGATAAGAAATTTGAAACGTATATTTTATCAACAAAATATTTAATAATTAAGCAAAAAACATACCTTTAACCTAAATAAATCTAAGCATGCCGATTGACGTCGTTTCCCTTAACAAGGCCACTATAACAAATGAAGGAAATGTCATTTTTTCTGAAATAAATTTCCAAGTAAAAGCCGGTGAGTTTGTTTTTTTAATTGGTAAAACGGGAGCTGGAAAGAGCAGTCTTTTAAAGGTGCTTTATGGTGATTTACCGATTAGTTCGGGTCAGGGTGCCATTGTAGGTTTTGATCTCAGCAACCTAAAAGACAAACAAATTCCTCAATTAAGACGCAAAATTGGAGTTGTTTTTCAAGATTTTAAATTGCTTCACGATCGAACAATTTTTGAAAATCTGGCCTTTGTTTTAAAATCAACCGGATGGAAAGACAAAAAGCAAATTAGGAAACGTGTTATTGAAGTCTTACAATCGGTAAACATTCCCTCGGATCATCAAAAATTTCCGTTTGAACTTTCGGGCGGTGAACAACAAAGAGTGGCGATTGCCCGAGCGCTTCTCAACCGACCCGAATTGATCATTGCCGATGAACCCACTGGTAATTTAGATCCCGAGACCAGTCAAGAAATCATGCAATTATTAAGAAAGCTTCATCATGAAGGAATGAGTGTGATCATGGCTACTCACGATTACAATATGATTGTGAAATTTCCCGGCAAAATATTTCAATGCGGTCAGGGAAAATTAAGCGAAGTAGTCGCTAAAAACTAACCAGTCGCTTTCTGCCTCTTTCGTTGATTTTCGTCTAAAAATATTTTACGCAAACGCAAGGACTTAGGAGTCACTTCAACATATTCATCCTTTTGAATGTATTCTAACGCCTCTTCTAATGAAAATTTTATGGGGGGTGCCAATTTGACTTTGTCATCGGATCCTGATGCCCGAACATTAGATAGTTTTTTAGTTTTAGTAATGTTGACTACCAAATCATCTTGACGACTATTTTCACCGATGACTTGACCTGTATAGATCGCTTCGTTAGGTGCTACAAAAAACTTACCCCTGTCCTGCAATTTATCCAAAGAATACGGAATTGCAGAGCCTTTTTCCATAGAAATTAAGGAACCGTTGATACGCTCGGGAATCCCTCCTTTATAAGGACTAAATTCTTCAAATCGGTGATTCATAATGGCTTCACCAGCAGTTGCTGTCAACAGTTGATTTCTGAGTCCGATAATACCCCTAGAAGGGATTTTAAACTCACAAATCATTCGAGTTCCTTTGGGGTTCATACTGATCATTTCACCTTTACGAAGTGTAACCATTTCGATCGCTTTTCCGGAAACCTCCTCGGGTAAATCAATAGTGAGTTCTTCTATAGGCTCCATCTTTTGCCCATCAATCTCTTTTATGATCACTTGCGGTTGACCAATTTGTAGTTCATATCCCTCACGTCTCATCGTTTCGATTAATACGGAAAGGTGCAAAACCCCACGGCCGTAAACGATGAATTTGTCTGAACTATCAGTCGTTTCCAAGCGCATGGCTAAATTCTTTTCAAGCTCTTTTTCCAATCGCTCTCGAATGTGTCGAGAAGTAACGAACTTTCCTTCTTGACCAAAAAAGGGCGAGTCGTTTATTGTGAACATCATACTCATAGTAGGTTCATCAATAGCGATACTTGGAAGTGCCTCGGGATTTTCGATATCCGCCAGTGTATCTCCAATCTCAAAACCTTCTAATCCAATGACCGCACATAAATCTCCTGCATGAACCTGCTCCACTTTTTTACGTCCCAAACCATCAAATAAATGCAATTCTTTAATTCTAGAGGGAATTACTATCCCATCTCTTTTCATGAGATTGACCCGCATTCCGCTTTTCAATTCCCCTCTTTGTAATCTCCCAATGGCAATTCGACCCGTAAACGATGAAAAATCCAGTGAAGTTATTAACATTTGAGTTGTTCCCTCCTTAATTTCGGGACTAGGCACATGCTCCAAAACCATGTCCAAAAGAGGTGCCACGGAGTCGGTTTGTGTTTTCCAGTCCTCACCCATCCAATTATTTTTCGCGGATCCATAAACCGTAGGGAAATCCAATTGCCATTCTTCGGCTCCCAACTCAAACATAAGGTCAAATACGGATTCATGAACCAGTTCAGGAGTACAATTTTCTTTATCTACCTTATTAATGACCACAATAGGCTTTAACCTTAGATCAATCGCTTTTTTAAGAACAAAGCGAGTTTGTGGCATTGGGCCTTCAAAGGCATCTACCAAAAGTAAAACACCATCTGCCATATTAAGTACACGTTCTACCTCTCCACCGAAGTCAGCGTGACCCGGAGTGTCAATAATATTGACCTTTACATCTTTGTAT
>JAYNHN010000099.1:0-8557 GCA_038108035.1 Flavobacteriaceae bacterium | reverse complement strand
TAATTCAATTTTGCAGGCATATCACCCACCTCATCTTGAGAGAAATCTTCAAAGGCAATTAGTTTTTCTCCTGAGATAAAATCAAACTTGGAATAAGCTTTAAAAAGGGATGCTTCTTCCTTAAATTGAGGGTTGTTTACCGACTCTTTTTCAGAGGTTGGTCGCTCTTTTTGTTGGGTTGCCTTTCCCTTTTTCTTTTTAGACCCCACTTTAGCATCCAAAAGGGTATCTAAGGTTTTTTCAGTCTTTTTTTGAGCTTTTTCATCAATTTTTCGAATGACTGTTTCCTCTACGGTCTTTTCCACTTTTTTGGCTAATCTTTTAAGAAATTGAGCTTGAAGAGGTTGTAAACCGAAAACAAATAGGATGATCAATATGGGTAAATACTTTTTGAAGTGCATGACGATTTATTTTTATACTTCAAAGTTGCATTCAAAACCTTAACCAAAAACCACCCTTTAGAGTGAATTTTTTTTCTAAGATTAAATTCAATAAGACCTATTTATGATTTTGGAAATCTACAACTTACTTAAAAGTACTTGGATGGCTTTTAATCGTGAGCTTACATGCAATTTGGAGTAGATGGATTTTAAATGGGTTTTTACCGTGTTATTAGAAACAAACAAAGTATCGGCTATTTCCTGATTGGAAGCCCCTTG
This sequence comes from Flavobacteriaceae bacterium, assembly GCA_038108035.1. Lineage (GTDB taxonomy): Bacteria > Bacteroidota > Bacteroidia > Flavobacteriales > Flavobacteriaceae > MS024-2A. Next base: position 7,898 of record JAYNHN010000099.1, on the reverse strand, counting down.
GAATAATCCCATAAAAACCCGAATTTCTGTGGAGGTAAGACTTGGAAAAAGTTGCTTTAAAGCAACTGAATCCAGTTCATTTTTTTTGTAAGGGTGAAGTACTTGATGCATCCCCAGCTTTAAAATTGCTTTAACCTCTCCTTCATGAAAAGGTTTTACGATAAATCCAACCGGATGGGTGTCCTTGAGTTTTTCCAAAGTAGATTCGTCTGTATTGGCCGTAATGTAGGCATAGGAAAAGTGAGGTTTAGACTCCAACTCTTTGGCTAAACGGATCCCACCATATTTGTCTTTTAGGTGGACATCTAAGAATACAAATGCACGATCCAACTCAGAAAAAAGAGCACTAGCTTGTCTTTCTTCATAACAAGTAAATACCTGAAAGTACCCTAAACTTTTAACGAAATGAGAAAGGTCAAGTGCGATGATGGGGTCGTCTTCTACTATTATAAGAGTTGGGTCCATTACCCAAATATACAAAAAAATCAGTTGGGTATTTGTATGTCTATATGAGCACCAATATATTCTCGAATCTCCAAAGTTCCTTTGAGTTTGGAAATCATCGCTCGTATGATTTGATACCCCATACCCTCTTGTTGGTTGATTTTATGTTTTAAGTTTGGGGGAAACCCTTTGCCATTGTCTTTTACGGTTAATAGATATTGACTCTCTATTTTTTTAAAAAACACAAAAACAGTTCCTTTAGAGTTTTGCGTAAACGCATATTTGACGGCGTTGGTAATCAATTCATTTAAAATAATACCCAGTGACAATCCCCGATCAAAATCCAGAGCATGATTTTCAATCTCCGTTTTAAAATCAATAGTCTGAGTTTCCATCACGTTTTCACTACAATTTTTAACGATTTTTTTAAAATAGGGTTCCATAGCGATGGACTCCAACCCTTTTTGAGCATATAATTGCTCATGCATATCGGCAATGGTTTGGATTCTAGCTTGACTTTGATTGAGTGCTTCTATGACTTTTTTTTGTTTCAATTTCCGTTTTTGGATTCCCAAAAAACTGGAAATCACCTGCAAATTATTTTTAATTCTATGATGAATTTCACGCAGTAACACTTCCAACTGATCTTTGACTTGTCTGATCTCAAGTTGTTGTTTTTTAAGCAGTCTGTTTTTTTGTCGGAATCGATAATAAGAAGTAACCAACACTCCAACCAATAATAAGACCATCAAAAGAATGAGTCGGAATAAAAATAAGTTTTTACGAATCTGTTCATTTTCCGTATTAAGGTTTTCAATTCGTTGATTTTTGAGTTTGTTTTCATAGGTGTCGGTGATTTCCAACACCCGATTGTTTAAAAGTTTATTATACACGCTATCCTGATAGCTCATGGCCCTTTGAATATCGTACATTCCAACATCGGCTTTGCCCTCAGCATAATGCAACCAACCCAGATTTTCATAGGCAGTTTCCAATTTCCCAAATTTATTAGACACCTTACTGGCTTCAACCCAACGAATGTATTCCTCTGTATAAAATCGGGCGCTGTCCAGATGGTGAGTTCTTTGTCCGAAGTACCCGCCCTTACGATAGCAGTACGCCAGATTGACTAAACAAAACAGATAATTTTCGATACTCCTGTCCACAGATAAATCACCCGATTCAATGGCTCTTTTAAAATATTTTATAGCTTGATCGTAATCAATATCTTCGTAGGTGGTCTTCCGAATTTCTGCCATCCCCAAACTAATATTCAATTCACTTTTTAAAAAACGAAATTCGCAGTGTTCCTTATTGAGTAAAGGCAAAATCTGTTCGGCTTTATACAGATGAAAAAGTGTACTATCAATGTTTCCTTTGTGTGTATAGAAGTCGCTGTAATCGATATGGATTTTAAATTTCTGAATTTCTGTTTGTACAAAATCCGCTGCTTGATTGAGGTATTTTTGAGAAAATAAAAAATTGTTGTTGTAATGCTGAACTTTTCCCAACATTCTCTTGGACTCAAACAATCCCTCGGAATCCTTTTGTTTTTTAAATAATTCATCTGCTATTGACCCATAAAAAGCAATGGAGTCTAAAGACTGTTCTAATGAATAAAAATGACCTTGGGCTTTCCATAAATTCAAATAAGCCCTTTCTAATTCTGAGGCGGTATCCATCTGTTTTTGGTAGAGACTGTCCACAAGAATCAACAATTTTGTGTTGTCCAAACTCATTTGATGACAAATAAGAGAACGGTTTTTTTTAATAAAATCAGACTGAGAATAACCTAGATAAGTCGCCGTACAAAGAGAAGTCCATAAAAAAACGATCCATTTCATGAGTCAAATTTGAGGTCAAAATTTGGTATAAATCTACTCCTTTTGAGTGAAATATCCCTTAAAGTCAACTCTAGGACTTATATTTGCATCCGAAAACCTAAATTTAAACACATGTCAAAAATCAAAGTAGCCAATCCCGTTGTAGAAATGGATGGCGATGAAATGACCCGAATCATATGGAAATTCATTAAGGATCAACTCATCCTTCCATACTTAGACCTGACTATTGAATATTACGATTTGTCCGTCACCTCTCGAGATGCCACAGAAGATAAAATCACAATTCAGGCTGCCAATGCAATTAAAACGCACAACGTAGGAATCAAATGTGCAACGATCACACCCGATGAGGAACGTGTAAAGGAATTCAATCTTTCCAACATGTGGCGCTCGCCCAACGGAACCATCCGAAATATTGTAGGAGGAACTGTTTTTAGAGAGCCGATCATCATGAGTAATGTTCCGCGGTATGTTCAGGGATGGACCAAGCCCATTTGTATAGGAAGACATGCTTTTGGAGACCAATACAAAGCAGCCGATACGGTAACCACCGGAAAAGGAAAACTTACCATGACTTTTACACCCGATGACGGTGGAACACCTAAAACATGGGAAGTGTATCACTTTCAGGAAAATGGAGTGGCGATGTCTATGTACAATATCGATTCTTCCATTTTTGGCTTTGCTCGATCTTGTATGAATCGTGCTTTAGATAAAGGATGGCCTCTATACCTATCGACCAAAAACACGATTTTAAAAGCTTATGATGGTCGATTTAAGGATATCTTCCAGGAAGTATTTGACAACGAGTTTAAAGACCGTTTCGAAAAAGCAGGGATCACCTACGAACACCGTTTGATCGACGATATGGTTGCTGCCGCTATGAAGTGGAATGGAGGATTTGTTTGGGCTTGTAAAAACTATGATGGTGATGTTCAGTCGGATACCGTTGCGCAAGGGTTTGGTTCATTGGGATTGATGACTTCTACTCTGGTAACACCTGATGGAAAAACTATGGAAGCAGAAGCCGCTCATGGAACTGTAACCCGTCACTACCGTCAACACCAACAAGGCAAAGAAACCTCAACCAACCCTATTGCATCTATTTTTGCCTGGACAAGAGGCTTGGCACATAGAGGCAAACTGGATGGCAATCAGGAATTGATTGATTTTTGTACCTCTTTGGAAAATGTTTGTGTGGAAACCGTAGAAAGCGGAAAAATGACCAAAGACTTGGCGATTTTAATTCACGGGAAAGATATGGAAAGTTCACACTACTTGACCACCCAGCAATTTCTCTCGACTCTAAAAGAAAATCTAGAGGCTAAACTCCAATAGAATCTTCTTTTATATAAAATAGAATCCTGACCCCCATCTAGGGTTGGGATTTTTTTTAGGCAAGAAATTGACGTTGGAATGAATACACAAAAGAGAATCGCGCCTTTCTAATAGCCCTTAAAATACTATTTATTCTAATTTATTATTTTAAGAAATCATTACCTTTTTAGGTTAGATAAGTTTCTTTTCCAATTGATTATTATCTTTATACCATGGTATTTAAAAAAATTACGGAAGCAGATTCTCATCACAAGAATTTAGAACAAAAAAACATTGCAGAACTTTTAAAGGGAATGCATCAGGAAGATCAACAGGCCGTTCGTGCCGTTGGCAAGGTTTTGCCTCAAGTCGAGCGACTGATTGAAAAGGTAGTCGAACAGCTTAAAAAGGGAGGCAGGCTCTTTTACATTGGTGCTGGAACCAGTGGTAGACTGGGTGTGCTTGATGCCTCTGAATGTCCTCCCACTTTTGGTACCGCTCCGGAAAAAGTCATAGGCTTGATCGCCGGGGGAGATCAAGCCCTTAGAAATTCTATCGAAGATGCCGAAGACGATGCCCAACAAGCATGGAAAGATCTTCAAACCTATCAAATCAGTCCGAAGGATATTTTGGTGGGGATTGCCGCTTCCGGAACCACCCCCTATGTCATAGCAGGACTAGAAAAAGCTCAAAAACAAGGGATTCCTACCGGATGTATAACCTGTAATGAGAACAGTCCATTGGCCGCAGTGAGTGACCTTCCCATAGAAGTAGTAGTGGGTCCCGAATTTTTAACGGGCAGCTCAAGAATGAAAGCAGGAACCGCTCAAAAATTGATTCTCAACAGCATTACCACAGCTACTATGATCCATTTGGGTCATGTAAAAGGAAATAAAATGGTAGATATGATGCTTTCCAATGAAAAACTCCTCGGTCGAGCCGAACGTATCGTGATGGAAGCCACAGGAGCCGATCTCCTTACTACCCAAAAACTATTGCAGACCTACGGTAGTGTTAGAAACGCTATTGATGCCTTTGAGAAAAGATAATTTATCAAATACTCATAAACGATTGTCGATTTATAAATAGAACGGGGAAATTGTCAATGGAGGTTCCTTACTTTATACCTAGATTAAAAATTTTGATAAGCCGCTCTTTAATTAGCAATCAATCCTTTTCTGTTTTTTATCTTTACAAAAGAAGTTATTTACAATGAACAAACTCCTTCTTCAAAAAGGATTAAAAAAAATGGGGATCGTGCTGTTGTGCTGTTTTACCGGTCCAGTAATTGTCCATCAGGCATTTAAAAACCAGGGACATCCTTTTTACTTACCCGTACTAATCGTAGGTCTATTCGTACTAGTAGCGGCTATATATTACGGATTTTTGGGAGTTAAAAATCTAGTAAATGCCCTTTTGGGAGAACGAAAAAAGAGGAAACTTTAAAACAGCATTGTATCCCACCAAGATACCGCTTATCTTTGCACAGTTTTTTATCATAAATTATGATCGATATTCGTTTTCCCGACCAGTCCATGCGTTCCTATGAAAAAGGAACCACGGTATTGGATGTTGCCAAAAGTATTAGTGAGGGTTTGGCTCGAAATGTACTCTCTGCTAAATTCAATGAGCAAACGGTTGAAGCCACGACACCCCTAGAAGAGAACGGCACCATTCAATTTTTCACCTGGAACGATACGGAAGGCAAAGCCGCATTTTGGCATTCTTCAGCTCACGTTTTGGCGCAAGCGTTGTTAGCTCTTTATCCCGACTGTAAATTAACCATCGGTCCCGCCATTGAAAATGGGTTTTATTACGATGCCGATTTTGGTCAGCACAGCCTAACCGAAGGGGATTTAGCGAGTATAGAGAAGAAATTTTTGGAATTTGCCCGTCAAAAGTTCCCTTTCCAAATGCGAAGTGTCTCCAAAGAAGAAGCACTGAACTATTACAAAGAAAACCAAAACCCTTTTAAAACCGAGTTGATTGAAAATTTGGAAGATGGAACCATCACCTTTTGCGATCATGCTGATTTTACGGATTTATGCCGTGGGGGACACCTTCCACACACCGGTTTTATTAAAGCAGTCAAATTGACCAACGTTGCCGGAGCCTATTGGAGAGGAGATGAAACCAAACCCCAACTCACTAGAGTGTATGGGATTTCCTTTCCCAAACAAAAGGAATTAACCGAATATCTAGCTCGCGTTGAAGAGGCCAAGAAAAGAGACCACCGCAAGTTGGGAAAGGAACTGGAACTCTTTACCTTCTCTCAGAAAGTAGGTCAAGGATTACCGCTTTGGCTTCCTAAAGGGGCTGCTTTGCGAGAACGTTTAGAAAATTTTCTAAAAAAAGCTCAAATAAAAGCCGGTTACGAACAAGTGATTTCTCCCCACATAGGAAACAAGGAATTATACGTGACATCTGGACATTATGAAAAATATGGTGCTGACAGTTTTCAACCTATTTTGACTCCAGCTGATGGAGAAGAATTTTTATTAAAACCAATGAACTGTCCGCATCACTGTGAAATTTACAAGACCAAACCCTGGAGTTATAGGGATTTGCCCAAAAGATATGCAGAGTTTGGAACCGTTTATCGCTATGAACAAAGTGGTGAATTACACGGCTTGACTCGAGTTCGAGGATTTACTCAAGACGATGCACATATTTTTTGCATGCCTGAGCAATTGGACTCCGAATTTAAAAAAGTGATCGATTTAGTATTATACGTGTTCAGCTCCTTAGGATTTGAAGACTTTACCGCCCAAGTTTCTTTACGGGATCCCGAAAAACCTGAAAAGTACATCGGAGCACCTGAAAATTGGAAATTGGCAGAGCAGGCTATTATTCAAGCTGCCGAAGACAAAAACTTAAAATATACCATTGAAACGGGTGAGGCAGCGTTTTACGGACCTAAATTAGACTTTATGGTAAGAGATGCACTTGGCAGAAAATGGCAATTGGGAACCATTCAAGTCGATTACAACCTTCCGGAACGTTTTGATTTGACCTATAAAGGTAGTGATAATGAGTTTCATCGACCGGTTATGATCCATCGGGCACCCTTTGGAAGTATGGAGCGTTTTATCGCTATTTTATTAGAGCATACAGGAGGAAATTTTCCCCTTTGGTTGATGCCTAATCAGGTAAATATTTTGTGTGTGAGCGAAAAATATAAAAATTACGCTCTAAAAGTTTTAAATTTCTTGGAAAATCACGAAATTCGCGCCCTGCTAGATGATCGAAATGAGACGATAGGAAAGAAAATTCGGGAATCGGAATTGTCCAAAGTTCCTTACATGATTATCTTAGGAGAGAAAGAAGCCGAAAATCAATCGCTTTCACTACGCAAACACCAAGAAGGTGATAGGGGTAGTTTTTCGATAGAAGCGGTTTCAGAGATGATAAAAAATGAGATACAAAGTAGTCAAGCACACTTTGAAGTTTAATTAAAAATAATACAGACATAGCAATACGTAGAAGAAGAACGAATCGCCCAGGAAGGGTAATTAAGCAGGATCCACACCGGATTAATGAGAAAATTACTGCACACGAGATTCGCTTAGTGGGTGACAACGTTGATGTCGGGATTTATAAGTTAAATCAAGCTTTAAAGATCGCTGAATCCCAAGAATTGGATCTGGTGGAGATATCACCCAATGCCTCACCACCCGTCTGTAAAATATTGGAGTATAAGAAGTTTTTATACGAACAGAAAAAGCGTGACAAAGCCTTGAAAGCAAAAACGAGTAAGATCGTAATTAAGGAAATTCGTTTTGGACCCAATACAGATGAACACGATTATGAGTTCAAAAAGAAACATGCTGAGAAGTTTTTAAAAGAAGGTGCGAAATTAAAGGCCTTTGTATTTTTTAAAGGACGCTCTATTGTTTTTAAAGAAAAAGGACAAATTCTTTTGCTTCGTCTCGCTCAGGATTTGGAAGAAATCGGAAAAGTAGAACAGATGCCCGTATTGGAGGGTAAAAAGATGACCATGTTCATCGCACCAAAGAAAAAATAAAAAAAGAGAGTAGTCATGCCAAAAATGAAAACAAAATCAAGCGCTAAAAAACGTTTTAAATTAACCGGAAGCGGAAAAATTAAACGTAAGCACGCTTTTAAAAGTCACATATTGACTAAGAAATCCAAAAAACGAAAGTTGAAATTGACCCACTCCGGTTTGGTTCACGAAAGTGATGAGAAGAGTATCAAAGAGCAACTTCGTCTAGTATAACATCCCCGGTCAACATTAATTTTAAACCCGAAGTCAGGCTCTAAAAAGTGTAGCAA
>JAYNHN010000098.1:6549-8620 GCA_038108035.1 Flavobacteriaceae bacterium | reverse complement strand
AATTTTATCAATCTTGAAAGCGGATACTACAACATCATTCCTCAACCCACGCTTAAAAAGAATATAGAACATATGAAACGGGTCAATCTTGAAGGATCCTACTACATGAGAAACCACCGTTTTAAGGATAAAGAAGACATCACCCATAAACTAGGAGCAGTAGTAGGTTGTTCGGGAAATGAACTCATCATTACAAGAAATACTACGGAATCGTTAGATCTTGTCATTAGTGGCTTTCCTTGGAAAAAAGGAGACGAAGCCATTTATGCTATTCAAGACTACGGTGCGATGCAAGATATGTTTAAACAAGTAGCCAAACGCCATCACTTAAAACTAAATAAAGTCTCGGTACCCAATCATCCCAAAAATGATCAAGAAATTGTTGACTTATATGAGTCTCAGATCACTAAAAAAACCAAATTAATAATGATCTGCCATATGATCAACATTACCGGTCATATTTTACCCATCAAAAAAATCTGTGAAATGGCCCATAGTCACGGGGTAGAGGTACTCGTTGATGGTGCGCACTGCGTTGGTCATTTTGATTTTTCGATTGAAGAATTGAATTGTGATTATTACGGCTCCAGTCTTCATAAATGGCTTGCTACCCCTTTAGGTGCAGGACTCCTTTACGTAAATAAAAAACACATCCCCAAGGTTTGGCCTTTATTGGCAGATCATGAAAAAAATCCGGAAAACATCAAACGCCTTAGCCATACAGGAACCCATCCTGTTCACACCGATCTAACCATATTGGATGCTATTGATTTTCTAAACTGGATTAGCATCGAACGAAAAGAAAAACGGATGCGGTTTTTAAAGGAATACTGGTTGAAAGCTCTTAAAAAGAATCCCAATATTGTCATTAATACCCCTTTTGATTCTTATCGAAGTTGCGGCATTGGAAATGTGGGTGTTAAAAACATGAAACCGGCAACACTGGCAAAACGACTCTTTGAGGAATTTGGAATTTTTACCGTTGCTATTGATTATGCCAATGTACAAGGGTGCAGAATTTCACCAAATGTTTTTACCATTACAGAAGAATTAGATATTTTTATCGACGCTATGAATTCACTAGCCAATGCTTAATAATTTATGGTTGCTAAAAAAATTATTAAATAATTCAAATCGTATCAAATTGAATCGAATTCTCTATTTCTTTTTTTTGTTTATCCTTTCATCATGTGTCAAAAATACAATTGTTGAAGGAGAAGAAGCGTGTATTGATGAATCTAAGATTGATGAAATGGCCATCTGTTATCTTATTTACGAACCTGTTTGTGGTTGCAACGGAATGACCTACTCCAACGACTGCATAGCAGAAAGCAATGGAGTGATAAATTATGAAATGGGTGAATGTTTAGATTAAAAGTATGAATATGGAATGGTTTATTAAAAATAGATGGTGGATTTGGACAATCACAGGAATCTACCTTGCGTATAGAATCTTCACCGGAATCTATTACAGCTAAATGAAGCTTTTTACTAAAACTGAAATTGAAACGCATCTTAACCAATTAGATCTCTCCTGGCAGTTTGATGGTAAAAATCTATTTAAAGCATTTGTTTTTTTAGATTTTGACCAAGCAGTATTAGCGTTTAATTTAATTTCAGAAATTGCAAAAAAACAGTGCCATCACCCTAAGATGACCAATGAATATAACAAGTTGATCGTAAAGATTCACACCCATGATTTAGGTGGAATATCTCAAAAAGATTTTGACTTAATCCAAGCCATCGAACTACTCGATTTATAAGGAGGTAACCTTAAGGTTTCTCCAGCGGACTTTTATACCTCCTCCGTCATGAATTTGAAGTGCAATGGCTCCTTTTCCTTGACCTATTTTTTCATCTTTTAGAGTAATCATAGGTGTTCCGTTAAGCCAAGAAGAAATTTCATCACCCACAACGCGGATTCGCATGCGGTTCCATGCGCCCATTTTAAGTGCCTTGTCTTTTTCTTTATCGGGTTTGACCAACCAGCCTCTACCGTAGGATTCATAAACACCTCCGGTATCATGTCCTGGTGGAGCCACTTCTACTTGCCATCCACTCACTTTAGTTC
>JAYNHN010000098.1:0-6539 GCA_038108035.1 Flavobacteriaceae bacterium | reverse complement strand
ACTAAAAGTCCGCCCTCAACATACCACAACTCGGTACCATGAATCGTCCATCCTTCTAAATCCGTTCCGTTAAAAAGGGATTCCTGTGCGATCAAAATAGTACTAAAGTTCAACGCCAAAATAAATGCGATCCATCTCATATATGTTAAATTTTCTATCAATATAAAAATTTTTATTTAGAATCCTCTATTGTTAATTTATTTAGATTCGCAAAAAATAAATCAATTCGATCAACTGACTGTGTAATAAAAAATAAAGATCTTTTGAAGTTTTGACCCTATCTAAAAATCAGATGCTTTCAAAAGATAGAATGAAACGATCAATCTTCGAAATTCCATCTCATTTTTAGCAAATCAGCTTTGAAGTTTCTTTTAGAATAGGCACTGATAGCTGCTTTGTTTTCAGCATAGACATCCAATTGTAATTCGTTTATGTTTTGTTTTTTTGCCCACTGAGCCAAATCATCAATAATTGTTCCATTGACTCCCTTACCCCGAAATTCAGGGATAACATACATAAAGCCTAAATAAGCGTAGGTATCCGGTTTTTTATATTCGACAGACCTCTTGATTAACGCGTATCCAGAACCTACGATCTCACCACTTACTTCTGCTACTACTACCCTTGCATCGGGACGTTTGATTAAATCAGACAGATCGTAATATTCGATTGGATCTTCCTTTAAATTGGATGCAAATGGTCGTTCGTATTGAATCAGATTTTGCTCAAATACCCTTAATTTATTTAAATCTCCCTGTATCGCTTCACGAAGTGCTATTGTCATTTATTTTCTTTTGATAGTTACAATAATTCTTTAATTGATTTTTTACAAAAACATAAGAACTCAAATTTACATTTTAAAGAATAAAGTGAAATTCATTCTACTCAAATTATGAGTATATTGTAAAAAAAAAATGAATGAAAAATATAATAAGCTATTTTTTATGGGTGTTTTGTATCCAATTCAGTTGGGGACAAATTGATCCAAAAGATGTTGAGATTGCCAGAGATGATTATGGAGTACCCCATATTTTTGCTCCCACAGATGCCGGAGTAGCTTATGGTTTGGCCTGGGCGCATGCAGAAGATGATTTTAAAACGATTCAGCAAGGATATTTAGCTGGAAACAGTCTTTTATCTAAGCACATTGGAAATGCAGGCTTGGGAGCTGATTTTATTTCCCAATTCATCGGTTCTGAAGCGCTATACAATGAACGATTTGAAAAGGACATCAGTCCAGAATACAAGTCGATCCTAAGAGCTTACGCCCAAGGATTGAATCGATATGCAGCTACTCATCCACAAGAAGTATTGGAAGAAGAATTATTTCCTATTGGAACAAAAGAAATGGTTCGATATGCCCAATTACAACTTTTTATTTCTTCCAAAGGTGATCAATGGGTTCAACGGATTCTTAACGATCAGATCCGCTACGATTTTAACATAGAGGAAACTCCAAAAGGATCTAATACCTTTGCCTTTAACAGTATAAAAACCAAAGACGGAGCCACTTATTTGGCAATTAATACCCACCAACCCCTAGATGGCCCTGTCTCATGGTATGAAGCACATTTGTGTAGTGAAGAAGGCACCAATATTTTGGGAGCTCTTTTTGCTGGAAGCCCGAATATACTCATTGGTGCAAATGAATATTTAGCTTGGACGCATACGGTCAACCAACCCGATAAAACCGATGTCTTCGCTCTTGAAATGCATCCCAAAGAGAAATTAAAATACAAAGTAGATGACCGTTATTTAACACTAGAACCTCGAAAAGCTCATCTTGAATTTCGTCTTCTGGGAATTCCCATTAGTATCAAAAAAACTTTTTATAAAAGTATATACGGTCCCACTCTGAAAAATAAATCCGGTTATTATGCAGTTAGAACTCCTGCCCTATTTGAAATTAGAGCACTGGAACAATGGTGGCGAATGAACAAAGCCCAAAACTTTACTGAATTTTATAACATCCTTAAAATGAAAGCCCTTCCGGGATACAATATTGGTTATGCAGATCGAAACGATACCATATTTTATATTTCCAACGGATTGATTCCCAAAAGAGCCAAGGGATATAATTGGGCAGGTGTGGTGCCGGGAAATACAAAAAAAACCTTGTGGACAGAAACCTATGATATAGAAGAATTACCTCAAGTAATTCAACCTCAATCCGGATATGTTTATAATGCCAATCATTCGCCTTTTCGTTCCAGTAGTCAGCTAGACAATCCGAAGCAAGATAACTTTGATCCCAATATGGGTTTTGAAACCTATGACAACAATCGATCTACTCGATTAAAAACGTTAATCGATCAGTATGGTAAACTAGATTATACCGATTTTAAAGTCATTAAATACGATCATGAGTACCCTAAACCCTATCATTTTAATTGGATGAATATCGATTATTTAGATAAATTAAAACCCGGAGATCATCCAAAGGTTAAAAGTCTAATCCAACGTCTTCAAAAATGGGATCGAAAAGCGGACGCAAACTCTCTGGGTGCAGGTACTTTTGCTATTCTTTATGATCAATTACGCCCATTTTATCGCCAACTACCGCCCCCAAAAATTTTTCCGCCCTCTACCCTAATTAAAGCCTTGAATAATACAAAAGAATATATGATAAAGTATTTTGGTACTCTTGAGGTAAAACTGGGAGATTATCAAAAACTAGTTCGTGGAAAGGAGATTCCTATTTTTGGACTACCCGATGTAATTACTGCCATGTCTGCTCGACCCTATAAAGATGGAAAAGTTCAGGTGGTCAGTGGAGAATCATATATTGAATTGGTTCGCTTTACGGATAAGGGTCCTGAAATTGAGTCGATTATTTCTTATGGAAGTTCGGATCATAAAAATTCTCCTCATTACAATGACCAAATGGATCTGTATGCTCAATTTAAAACTAAAAAAATGACCTTGGACAAGCAAACCGTTAGAGCCAATGCAAAACGAATTTATCACCCAAAATAAATCGATTAGATAAGGAGCTAGTATTGAATTGAGGCAATTGCTTCGGTATAGATACGTTCATAGGTAAGAATGGTTTCTTTGATGTCAAACAATTGGGCTTGCTCAGAAGCTTGCCTTTTGAATTGGTTTAGGCGATTGGTATCTTCCAAAATATGGATTGCATTTCGAGCCATATCTTCCGTGTCTCCAACAGGGGATAAAAAACCGGAAAATCCATGCTTGTTCACTTCTGAAATCCCCCCTGCATTGGACGATACAACTGGAACACCATGAGCCATTGCCTCCAAAGCTGAAAGTCCAAAACTTTCTTTTTCTGATGGGAGCAAAAATAAGTCTGAGTAACAGAGAACCTTATCGATTTCATTACTGTTTCCAAAAAAAACAACATCATTGGCCAATCCAATTTTTTTGACCAATCGCTCGGCTCGTTCTTTTTCAGGACCGTCCCCCACCATAAATAATTTAGCTTCTAAATGGGACTTAACTTTTTGAAAAACAGAAATTACATCCGTAATCCGTTTTAAGGGTCTAAAATTACTAATGTGGGTAATGATTCTTTCGTTCTTTTGTGCCAAAACACTCCGTAAGCAAGGCTTCTTTTTTAAATTGATTTTTTCAATATCAATAAAATTTGGAACCACTTCTATTTTCTTGTCAATATCAAAAGAATTCAAGGTATCTAGTTTCAAGCTCTCAGACACTGTAGTTACCCGATCGGAATGATTGATCCCAAAAGTTACCGCCGGTTTATAAAAAGGGTGATTTCCTACCAAAGTAATGTCCGTCCCATGGAGGGTAGTTACAATCGGAATTTTGATTCCAATGTCTAACAACATTTTTTTTGCCATGTAAGCTGCATAGGCATGGGGAATTGCATAGTGAACATGTAAAACATCTATTGAAAATGATTTCACCACGTCTACCAATCTACTAGAAAGTGCCAATTCATATGGCTGGTATTTGAACAAATCGTATTCCGGAACATGTACTTCATGAAATTGGATATTGGATACTTGTAGTTTTTCTAAACGAACCGGTTTCCGATAGGCAATAAAATGAATTTTATGATCCATTTGAGATAAGGCAATACCTAACTCAGTAGCAACAACACCACTACCCCCAAAGGTTGGATAACAAACAATAGCTATATTCAATAGTTTTAATTTATAAGAGCATCGTATACAAGTCCCTGAATTCGGGTCCTAATATTTTTTTTGCTAAAAGTAAAATTGTTATCAGGATAGGTACGATTCGATAAAATTACAACAATAATTTGTTTTTCTGGGTCTGCCCAAGCGAAAGTACCTGTGTATCCTGAATGTCCAAAGCTTAAATCAGAAACACAACCACAGGTAGATTGATGCAATCCCTCTAGTTGAGGTTTATCAAAGCCAATACCTCTTCGATTTCCTTGACCACAAAAACTACAAGTATTAAACTTTGAAATCGTTTCGGGTTGAATCAATTGAATTCCATGATAATTGCCTCCCTGTAAATACATTTGCATAATGGCAGCTACTTCTTCTGAATTGCCAAACAGACCGGCATGCCCTCCTACTCCATTTTGCATTGCTGCGCCCATATCATGTACATAACCATGCAATGTCCGGTGTCTAAAATAAGAGTCTATCTCACTGGGTATTATAAATTTTGAATGGATTCGTTTTAAGGGATTATATCCCATAAATTTGAGTCCTAACGGTTTATGAACTTTTTCAAAAACCAGTTGATCATAATCCATTTGAGTCGTTCGTTCAAAGTATTTTTTGATCATGTAATAAGGTAAATCCGAATATCGGTATTCCAAGCTGTCAATCAACTTACTATCTTTGATTTGTTCGTACAGTTCCTCTTCAAAATCAGATTTTAAAAATAAATCTTTGGCTACAGCCAGGGAGAATTTATCGGAGCGTTTTTCTCTGTATAAATTATTTTTTGGTAAACCTTTAGAATTCAAAGTGGCCTTGTAAAAAGGGATCCAAGGCCAAAGACGTGAAAAATGGGATAGCATTTCTCTAAGTGTTAGGCCTGCTTTGTTTGATTCTTTCCATTCAGGTATTAAATCCGAAACGGTGGTATCCAGTGACATTTTATTCCGGTCGTAAGCTTGCATAACCAAAGGTAAAGTCCCCAAAATTTTTGTTAACGAAGCCAAATCGTAGAGATCATTGGAACGAACGGCTTTCTTTTTTTTATAGGTATGGTACCCAAAATTTTTTTGATAGACTATTTTCCCTTTTCGACTCACGAGAATCTGCATTCCGGGGGTCATCATAGAATCAATTGCGGTTTGAGCCAACCTATCTACTGCCTGAAGCTTATTGAAATCAAAACCCATTTCAGCTGGAAGCGAATGACCCAAACGATACCCACCGCTTAAATCAATACCGTCTGCTTCTTTAAATGAAGATGAAACATACACCGGTAACCTCCCCATTACTTGTTGAGCTCCGAAGAGGGCATCTACACTCCGTTTTTGCGCTACTTCACTGTTTTGATAACTCACTAAAATAGCATCAATTCCTTGAATCCCCTCCAATTTCCTTAGACCATAAGGCTTAACAAAAATGTCTAAAATAACCGTCTTGGTTGCTGCTAGCTTTTCTATGATTTTGATTTGCTCAGAATTGAAATCAGACGCCTTCCAAGGGTTGGCATTCGATCGATGAAAGCTAATCAATAAGGTGTCGTATTTTTTTG
Organism: Flavobacteriaceae bacterium; assembly: GCA_038108035.1. Classification (GTDB taxonomy): domain Bacteria; phylum Bacteroidota; class Bacteroidia; order Flavobacteriales; family Flavobacteriaceae; genus MS024-2A. The sequence goes on along the minus strand of JAYNHN010000098.1, from coordinate 863 downwards.
TTTTTTGTAATACATCTTTTGCTATAATCCCACGAAGGGACGGGATTGAATGATATTTACTGAGCTGTTCTTCAAAGGATTTACTCACATCATCTCCCAAAGGGATGTGTGCCATTTTAGGTAACTTCTTTAGAGGCAGAAGATTATTATCATTTTTTAAAAGTGTCAAGGCTTTACTAATGGATTCATTGTAAAGAACTTCGTCAAAAACTGTATTTAGCTCCTCAAAAATATTTTCAGTGGAGATGGGTTGGTATTCAGACAGTCCTACTTTATACTTGGCCTTTAGCATCTTTTTAACCGAATGTGCCAACCGTTCCTCCGAAATCATTCCCTTTTGAAAAGCTTCTTTAATGGATTGAATTCCAGCAGGTATGTCGTTTGAAATTATCAATAGATCATTACCTGCTAGAAAGGCGGCTAAATCGATATTATCAACTCCTGAATACTGAGAGACACCTTTCATATTGAGTGCATCCGTGACGATCAAGCCTTTAAAACCCAACTTTTTAACCAATAATTCCTGGATGACTTTTCTGGATAAAGAGGTGGGTAGATTCTTTTGAGTGATACTGGGTACATTTAAATGGGCTACCATTACCGATTCGAGTCCCTCTTGAATTAATGTTCGATACGGAGCCAATTCGATTTCATTCAATCGCTCGATGGAGAAATCCACAGTCGGCAAGGTTTTGTGAGAATCCTGATCCGTGTCTCCATGTCCCGGAAAATGTTTTCCTGAAGTTAATATTCCTGCATCATGATGCCCTTTCATGATGGCACGAGCCTGTCGGATGACTCGTTCTTTTGAAGAACCAAAAGAGCGGTTACCAATAATTGGATTATGAGCATTGGTATTGATA
>JAYNHN010000097.1:0-8693 GCA_038108035.1 Flavobacteriaceae bacterium | reverse complement strand
AAACGGAAGGGCATCCCTAACATTACCAAAATCAGAAAATAAATCACTGTTTTGGGTAAAAAACTGTCTTTTTTCAGGCAATGAAATCTCAAAACGTGTCAAATTAACCACTTGATCATCCACTTCTACTTGAGAAAAATCAGGATTTAGAGTTAAATCCAGGTTTAGAGAATTTCCAATAGGTATTTTGGCATCTCCACCTACTTGATAAGCGGAACTCTGAGAGGGATTAACATAATCTTTCTGCAGGGCCCCACTTAGATACGGGATTAGTGATATCGGATTACGTCTCTTTTTTAAGGGAGTTTCAAATACCATTTTCCCCATAAACCCTAAATTTCCAATGGTTTGATTTTGGGGTGTTCTTGCCCAAATACTGAATTCATTACCTTGGGTATTGTTGCGGTAGATGTTAAACCTCCAGTAGGGATTGGCGTGGTCATAAAAAAAGGAACTAAACGGAATTTTGATTTCAGCTGTGTATTGATCTTCTTGGATTTGGGTTTCGACCAACCATTTGGTGTCCCAAGCGTAATTTCGATCTGTTCGATAACTTTGATTACCTCCAGAAATCAAACCATCCGATTTTAAACCTATCGGATTGGTTGCAAAAGAGAATGCATTGGTTCCATCGTTAAAGGTGTCAAAAAGTAAAGTAATGTAGTCTGTGCCAAAGGTACTGAAGTCTCGTTTAAGATTGGGAGTAGTAAATTGGGTACCATCAACTTGAGAAATAATTAAAATATATAGATTTTGATTATCTCGAAGCATTTTAAATTGAGTTTGCTTTTGGGCTTTCAAGGTATCTGTCGGTCGCCACTGCCAAAAGTTGGAAGCCCAATCTGTCTGATCCCAAACCGATTCGTTTCCGATTCCATCAATTTTGATATTTTCTTCTATTGAAGGAATGATGATTTTAAGATCGTCCTCCTGAGCAAAAAGATTTGAATAGTGGCATAGGAAAGTCAGGACAAATTGTCCTATTAAATTTGATTTCTTTCTCAATTTTTTTTTTTTTGACTAAGATACTTTATCCTTTTCGGACAATATATCTTTAATAAGGTTTAATTTTGAATAAATAAATTTTTGAAATTGAAATATTTAATCTTCTTTATTCTGACCCCATTCCTTCTTTTTGCAAACTCGAATAAGGAGAAACTCCTTTGGGGTGCAACTGGTCATCGAGTGGTTGGTGAGGTGGCAACTCAACATCTGTCAAAACGTACTGCTCGAAAAATTAAAAAATTATTGAGAGGGCAAAGTTTGGCTTATGTATCCAATTATGCTGATGACATCAAATCCGATAATCGATATCGTGCTTACGGTCCTTGGCATTATGCAAATTTGGGCTTGGATGAAACCTATGACGCGAGCTCTAAAAATCCGAAAGGGGATGTTGTAAGGGCTATCAAACAGTGTATCGCCGTTTTAAAAGACAAGGAAGAAACCGATGAAAACAAGGCATTTCATCTTAAGTTGTTGGTTCATTTTGTTGGGGATATTCATCAACCCATGCATCTGGGTCGCATGGACGACAAAGGCGGAAATGATATTGAAGTGAAGTGGTTTGGGAAGAGGTCGAATCTTCATCGTGTTTGGGATAGTGATGTGATCAACAGCCATCAGATGAGTTATATGGAAATGGCATCCAACCTACCGGTTCTTTCAAAAGTTCAAAAGCGAATTATCAAGCAAGCACCTTTAAAAGTTTGGATAACGGAATCCCACATCTTAGCCAAAAAAATCTATACTACCCTTCCGGAAAAGAAAAATTTGGGATACCGCTACCGATACGAACATTTAGATACTCTTCGCATGCAATTGCTTAAAGGAGGATTGAGATTGGCATTTGTATTGAACGAGGTGTTTAAATAGATTGCCGTATATCTCGATTGTAATTGATTGAATAGGATACTTTTATGGATTTTTGCTGTTCCTTCATGGTATCTGCTTTTAAAAGTATATACTCTACATACTCTTACATACCATAACCTCTTTTTTAGGAAGAAAAACAAAGCATATGAGATCCCATCGTCAAAAGGAAGGTCCTCTATCTCACTTGGGATTTTTCCATGGCGATCTGGAGAAAGTCTTTTTAAACCATTTTAAGATTTTAAACAAATCATTTTCTCCTTTTAAAGGTTTAGGGTCGAATCTTAATTCTCAGGTCTTTTACGAGTTAAAAATTCACTCAAGGAAATCGTAAAATTATTTAATAAAGGGATTTCATCACTCTTCCCAAAAAAGAACTTTTAATTTATAATATTTTCCTAAAAGTCAAATTTATTCTCGGTCCAACCGTTCGTTGGGTTTTCGCAATTTGGTGAAGCCAATGTTGCTGAGTGGCACCTTCCATTATTAGTAAACTCCCCGAATTCAGGGAGAATTTAAGACGAGCATCTTTGATTTTTCGATGTTTCAAATGAAAAAATCGAGAGGCTCCAAAACTTACAGAAGCAATCACTGGGTTTTTGCCCAATTCTTTTTCATTATCGGCATGCCAACCATTACTATCCATCCCATTCCGATAGAGATTAAGTAAGACTGAGGTAAATTCAGTTTGGCATACGGTTGCTATTTTTTTCTGAATAGAGAGGAGAAGTGGGGTCATGGGATGTGGATGCATCGTAATTCCCGAATAGGTATAAGGATTGGTATTTTTTGCAAATAAAGCGGTTAGTCTGGGTTGATTATAGGTTTTTCCGAATACGGTTATGGGATCTTGTCTCCACGGAATCTGTTCGTGCAGTTCCTCAAAAATATTTTCTGCTTCTTTAAGTTCATAAAAATGCTCAAAATGTCTTAGTTGAGTATCCGGAAAAAAGGTGAGGGTTCCATCGTTTGGAAGTGTGAAAAGCATTTTTTTATAAATATAAAAAAAACCGCCTTCAGGCGGTTTTTAAGGTTATTTGATTAAATCTACACTACGTTGTATAAACTGAGTCAGTGCTTCTCCTTTTAATTGGTTTTGGGAGAGTCGAGCCAAATCCAATGCTTGTTGGATTAAGCGTTCTCTTTTTTTACTTGTTTTGGTAGTTAGCATTAGTCCAACCAACTCATGATTGGTGTTGACTACCAAATTGTACATATCAGGCATATTACCCATCATCATACCCCCACCACCGGTTTGTTGCATTTCTTTCATCCGTCTCATAAATTCCGGCTGAGTCAAGACAAAAGGCAAAGACTGGCTATCCAAAGCTTCTAGCTGAACGGTGTAGCCACCCTCTTTTACCACCTCTTCGATCATGGGCTTAAGGGTTTCTTTTTCTTCATCACTTAGTTTTGAAACGGTGGCTTCCTCTTTTTTGATCAAATTTTCTATCGTATCACCGTCAACCCGGACAAAGGTCACATTTTCATTACTCCCTTCTAATTTTTGGATTAAATGACTGATGATTGGTGAATCCAATAGGAGTACTTTGTATCCTTTATTTTTAGCTTGAACAATATAGCTGTGTTGATCTTCTTCATTGGAAGCATATAAGATAACGAGTTTATCATCTTTATCCGTTTGATGATCTTTAACTGCTTCTTTGAGTTCATCGAAAGTAAAATATTCGCCATCTGTGGTTGGAAAAAGAGCAAATTTTTCAGCTTTTTCAAAAAACTTATCTTCACTCAACATTCCGTATTCAATGACTACTTTGATGTCATTCCATTTTTCCTCAAAACCTTTTCGATCTTTTTTAAATAGATTGTTGAGTTTGTCAGCGACTTTTCGTGTAATGTAATTACTGATTTTCTTTACCGCACCATCGGCTTGTAAGTAACTTCTCGATACGTTCAAGGGAATATCTGGTGAATCAATAACTCCTCGAAGAAGTGTCAAAAACTCGGGAACAATTCCCTCCACATTATCGGTAACAAAAACTTGGTTTTGGTAGAGTTGAATGCGATCTTTTTGAACATTCAAGTCGTTGTTGAGCTTGGGGAAGTACAAAATTCCTGTTAGATTGAAGGGATAATCTACGTTTAAATGAATATTAAACAAGGGTTGCTCAAATTGCATAGGATACAATTCTCGATAAAAACCTGTGTAGTCCTCTTCGTTGAGATCTGCCGGTTTTTTTGTCCAGGCCGGATTAGGGTTGTTGATAATATTATCAACGGTTTTAGTTTCGGCCTTGGCGTCTTCGGGAGCATCTTCGGGAAGGGGAAGCGTTTCTTCTCGGGTTCCAAATTTAATGGGTATGGGCATGAACTTGTTGTACTTAGTCAACAATTCAGTAATCCTTGCTTCCTCCAAAAATTCTTTTGAGTCATTGTCAATATGAAGAATAATTTCCGTTCCTCGATCCGTTTTGTCTGATTCTTCCAATTTGTATTCGGGAGATCCGTCGCAAGTCCAATGAACTGCTTTCTCATCCTTGTGGGATTTGGTAATAATCTCCACTTTTTCCGATACCATAAAAGCAGAATAAAACCCGAGACCAAAATGTCCAATGATTCCGCTGTCTTTTGCTGAGTCTTTGTACTGCTCCAAAAACTCCTCTGCACCTGAGAATGCTACCTCATTGATGTACTTTTTAACCTCCTCCTGAGTCATTCCAATACCTCTGTCGAGGATATGAAGTTTCTTGGATTTTTTATCTATTTTAACCTCAATCTGTAATTCACCCAAATTTCCTTTTACTTCTCCCAAACTACTGAGATGTTGTAACTTGGTTGTTGCATCGGTCGCATTCGAAATTAATTCTCTTAAAAAAATTTCATGATCGCTGTATAAGAACTTTTTAATCAATGGAAAGATGTTCTCTACGGCTACGTTAATTTTCCCAGTACTCATATTTTATTGTTTTTGTTTCTATATTCAAAAAAAATACCAATTTATTCAGAATGACAAGATGACACGATTTTTTTAAAATTTGCATGTTTAACTATTTGATAAAAAAAATAAACAATCTATATTTGCTAAGAATTTGATTTAAATCTAAAACTACGGAAATGATAGAACAAAAAATCTTCGAGGCATATAGCAATGAGGTTTTAGAGCATGAAAAGGAACCGAAATCAGTTTATTTATTCTGTAAAAAAGTAGGGATAGAAGAATCTGACTTTTACAAACATTTTTCTTCTTTAGAACATGTTAAAGAGCAAATATTTTGTCAGTTTTTTGACAACGCTTATTCTTTAATCAGCAAGCAAAAAGGTTTTTCTACACAAACTCCTCAAGAGCGCTTGCTATCCTTTTATTACACTTTTTTCGAAGTATTATTACTAAACAGAAGCTATGTTCTTTATGTACTCAAAGATTCTAAGATGAATCTAAAAAAACTGTCTGTCCTAAAAGGCCTCCGTCATGCATTTAAAAATTTTATTACTTCTTTGATTCAAGATGGCAATGCAGTTAAACAATCAAAATTTACAAAACATCCTGAAGGTCCTTTTTCGGAGGGAGCATGGATCCAGTTGTTATTTTTACTTCAATTTTGGCTGGACGATACCTCCAAGGGTTTTGAAAAAACGGATATGGCCATCGAAAAATCGGTCCGTACCGTATTTGAAATATTCGACAATACGCCACTGGATGGAATTATTGATTTTGGTAAATTCCTTTGGAAGGAGAAATTTAAAATGGCCTAGTTGAAAACACTCGATTCAATTCCTACCAATAAAATCAATAGAGCATCCAAACTAGTATCCACGGGAATCAAAATTGGGGGAAACTATTTACGTTATTATGGTGAAAAAATACTTTCCGGTGAAGATTCTAAATAAAAGAACTCAAAGGAAGTGCTTTAAAAGTAGCTCAGATGTTGAGTATGGAAAAAAATTTGATGCCTCAGGCCTATGTGGAACAGTTTAGCTTGGCCCAATTTTCTGTTCCTCCTCTGTCTGCTCCACTAGTCAAAAGAACCGTTAAAAAATATTTGGGTGCTGAACCCGAAGAACTCTTTGATACATTTGCCACTCAATCTGAAAATGCCGCTAGTATCGGACAGGTACACCGCGCAACTAAGAAAGGGAAAAAACTTGCTGTGAAAATCCAATACCCAGGAGTGGCAAACAGTATCAGCTCTGATTTGGCTATCGTCAAACCCATTGCGCTTAAAATGTTTAATCTAAAAGGAAAAGATACCGATCGCTATTTCAAAGAAGTTGAAGAAAAGTTACTCGAAGAAACGGATTATGTTCAAGAATTGAAAAGTAGTCAATTTATTTCTCATCAAGCTCGAAACATCCCCAATCTCAGATTTCCAACTTATTACTCCAAATGGACTACTGAAAAAATACTCACTATGGACTGGATGGAAGGGGTTCATTTGGCTCAATATGCTGTCGACCATCGAATTTCTCAAAAAGAAAAAAATCAGTTAGGACAGACCTTATGGGATTTTTATATGTTTCAAATTCACAAACTTAAAAACGTTCAAGCTGATCCACACCCGGGTAATTTTTTGGTGGACGATTCAAATAACTTAATTGCAATTGATTTTGGATGTATTAAAAAGATACCGGAGGATTTTTATCATCCCTATTTTGAACTATCCAAACCAGAAAATATTGACAATCCCAAGATATTTATTAGTTTGCTAAAAGAATTAGAAATCATTACACCTGCGGATACCCCAGAAGAAGCCGAATTCTTCACCGGATTGTTCCGTAAAATGATGCATCTTTTTACGCTCCCTTTTCACAATCAAGAATTTGATTTTTCTAATGAAAATTTTTGGGGAGCCATCACCAATCTTTCCAAAGAATTCGCAGAAGATTCTAAATTGCGGCAAATGAACGGAAATCGAGGTTCAAAGCATTTTATCTATATGAACAGAACCTTCTTCGGCTTGTATCATCTGCTACACGATTTGAAAGCAACAGTTCAAACAGAACATTACAAATACTATTTATAGAATTTGATTTCTTGGTTGTATTTACCATTTAAAAAATGTAGATTTAACATAAATAAACTTCATGTACAACTCAAAAATAGTAGGACTCGGTAAATATTTACCGGATAACGTAGTGACCAATTCGGATTTAGAAAAAATCATGGAAACTTCCGACGAATGGATTCAAGAACGTACTGGAATAAAAGAAAGAAGGCACATTAAAAAAGGTTCAGGAGACAGCACCTCCTCCATGGGAGTTGAGGCAGCAAAAATTGCCATCGAGCGCGCTGGACTCACACCAAAAGACATCGACTTCATTCTGTTTGCAACCCTCAGTCCTGATTACTATTTTCCGGGCTCGGGAGTTTTGGTTCAAGAAGCTTTAGAGATTTCTGATTGTCCGGCTATGGACATCAGAATGCAATGCTCAGGATTTGTTTATGCGGTCGCTACTGCTGATCAATTTATCAAAACGGGAATGTACAAAAATGTCTTGGTCATCGGTTCGGAATACCATTCCGGAGGATTGGATATGACTACACGTGGGCGAAATATTTCTGTAATTTTTGGCGATGGAGCAGGAGCAGTTGTAATGACACGAACCGAAAATAATGAAGAAGGAATACTCTCAAGTCATCTCCACTCTCAGGGCAAGCATGCAAAAGAGCTGTCATTAATTGGTCCCAGCACAGGTCGATGGGTTCCCGAATTGATTCAAGAAAATGACCCCGAAGATATTTCCTATTACCCCTATATGAACGGTCAGTTTGTTTTTAAAAATGCAGTAGTTCGTTTTGCTGAAGTAATCCAAGCTGGACTCAAAAAAACAAAATGGACACCCGATCAAATAGGAGTGTTAATTCCCCATCAAGCGAACTTGAGAATTGCTCAATTTGTTCAAAAAAAGTTTGGACTTAATGACGACCAAGTGTATAACAACATTATGCGTTATGGAAACACAACAGCTGCTTCCATCCCGATTGCTTTGACCGAAGCGTGGGAAGAAGGAAAAGTTAGACCGGGGACAAAAGTAGTTCTCGCTGCTTTTGGAAGTGGTTTCACATGGGGAAGCGTTATGATTCAATGGTAACTTATAAAACCCTTGTGCTGGGTGCCTCAACCAATCCACAACGCTACTCCCATCAAGCGGTTGTCCTTTTAAAAAAAAACAATATTCAAACTGTACCTATGGGTGTAAAATCTGGAACAATTGAGGGGCTCGAAATAATTCCTGCATTTACGCCTTTAGATGAAATACATACGGTTTCTCTTTACTTGAGTCCTTTTCGACAAAATGCGTACTTTGACTATATTATTGAATTAAATCCCAAGCGAGTTGTGTTTAACCCAGGCACTGAAAATCCGGTATTTACCCAAAAATTAAACTTAGAAAATATCCCTTGGGAAAATGCATGTACACTGGTTTTACTTTCTACGAATCAATATCAGTCCTAAAAAGGTAATTAGGCCATTTAGGGGCAGCAATTCGTACCCGAGTTCGTAGCCTCCAAGAGTGCTTGCCTCTAGACTTCCAATTGCACTAATAATTCCTAACGATCCGATGAGAACTAACCAAATATAGCGTTCATGGATTTTATAATTTGTAAAAATCCCGAATGAAAATAAACCGAGTAGGGGACCGTAAGTATAGCCGGCAACGGTGAGAAGTCCGTCAATGACATTGCGATCTAAAATGTGTTTGAATAGAATAACCACCAAAATCAGCATTAAACTCATCCCTATATGAGTTCTTTTCCGTACTTTTTTTTGATCTTCTATAGAATACTTTTCAAGGTTTAGAAAATCAACACAAAAAGAAGTAGTCAAAGAAGTCAATGCACTATCTGCACTACTATAAGC
>JAYNHN010000096.1:4701-8841 GCA_038108035.1 Flavobacteriaceae bacterium | reverse complement strand
TAACATAAAGCCAATCAATAATAAAAAAGAGAGGCCTAAAATTTGTAAGGAAGGATGTTTATTGACAAAATCACTTACAGGAGTAGCAAACCACATCATTATCAAAATAGCAATAATTACCGCAGCGATCATAATATAAAGGGCATAAGGGGTTCCACTAGTCATCCCTACAGCAGTTAATATGGAATCAAATGAAAAGACAATATCGATCAAGACGATTTGTAACAAAGCTCTAGAGAAACTCATCGTTTTCTTAGAACCGGAATCAGAATCAGAGTTGTTCCCATCAAAATCCTCGACTTTCTCATAAATTTCTCGTGTGCTTTTATAAAACAGAAACAATCCTCCAGCAAATAAAATAATAGCCTGAACGGAAATATCAGAAGTGAGATAGGAAGTATTGATTGAAAACCAAGTGTTTTCAATTTGAGTTAACCAATTAATTCCCATCAATAGAAAAATTCGCATAATCATTGCTAGGAACAAACCAATACGCATTAATTTTTTTCTCCGTTCTTCTGGAAATCTACCGGCTAGAATCGAAATAAAAATAATATTATCAATACCTAAAACGATTTCTAAAAAAGTAAGGGTAAGAAATGCAATAATTAAGTCTGGGGTAATCATTTATCAGTTAATTTTTTAATGGTGCCTCGTTTTTTGTTTTTTACATCGCCAACAAGTGAATATTCAAATATATAAGAATCAGCAGTTGTACTCAAAATTTTAATTTGAATAGGACGCTTATCTTGATTCGTTGTAGGGTTGAGCTTTGTTAAAATGCATTCACAATCGTTTACCCAACGAATGCTAGCGGTATCGATTTTACCTTCGTATATCTCTATTTCATAGTTAGTGTTTCGTATAAAAGTAGAAGTCTTAATCTCACCATCGATTATTTGAGTAAAGTTAAAATTACCTTCATGAAAATCCAGACAATTGCGTTCTAACGAATAACAGGAAAGCAGGGTAAAAAAAAGGCAAAAAATAATTCGCTTCATTAAAGGCAAAAATACTAAGATTTAGGGAAAAACGAACGAAAACTTCCATCCTTATATATTTGAATAATTTGAATGACTTCTTCAGAGGTTTTATCTGAATTCTTTATAGAAATCTTGTTTTCAATTTCGATTTCGGAAGGATCCCTTATATGACTCGTAAGGTCTTGTTCCGTTTGAGTAACTAAAGATTGAGGCAATGATGGAGTAGAAGGAGGTTGAATATTTTTATCCTTCCCCAAGAGAAGCCAGTCCAAATCGACTTCAGTAAAATGATGGTGAATTTTCAACATGAATTCCAAACTGGGCTTATTTCGTTTGGATAGAATATGAGAAACCGAAGAGCGTTGCACACCAATCTTTTGAGCAAAAGCGGCTGCACTTAGCTGATGATCATCCATTAATTCTTCTAAACGCTTAATAAATGAATCTTTGTTTAACATTGTAAACCTGTTTAAATAACAAGACTAATATACAAATGTAAATTATACAAAACAAGTCAAATTTAACATGAAGCAATACTATAAATATCACATGTAACTAATTGATAATGTGATTTTAAGTTAAAGTATTAATTTTAATGAGTTACAAATGTATATTTTAAAGAACGTAAACATGTGGAAAAGGGATTTATCGAACACAATTGTAAACTACAACTGTAAACAGGCATTTGTTTACATTTGTGTTTTATAAATAATCAATGATAAAAGGCAGATACATCCCTCCCCAACTAGTAGAGGATTTTATAGGAGGGTTACCCGAGTCGGTTTCAAGAGAGGTCGTTGGAAGTTCCGTTTTAGGTTTACCGATACATCTTTTAAAACTGGGTACAGGCACTACCAAAATCTTTATGTGGTCTCAAATGCATGGGAATGAAAGTACCACAACCAAAGCCTTGGTCGATTTAATTCCATGGTTTTTAGATCCAAAACAAGCGAATTTTCAAGACTTTTTTACGTTATATATTATTCCACAGTTAAATCCAGACGGTTCAAAGGCCTATACTCGCCAGAATGCCAATGAAATAGATCTGAATAGGGATGCGATTAACCGTACTCAGCCTGAAAGTAAGGTTTTAAGAACCTATTATGATCGGATTCAGCCCGATTGGTGTCTCAATCTTCATGGTCAACGAACTGTATTTGCTGCGGGATCTATGGGCGAGACTGCTAGTTTGTCCTTTTTGGCTCCATCTGCTGATACTCAAAGGACAATTACACCGGCACGTGCACAAGCAATGCGGATGATTATAGCCCTTTTCAATGAACTTAAAAAAGACTTGCCTAACCGAATTGGACGATACGATGATGGATTTAATCCCAATTGTGTAGGAGATATGTTTACAATGTTAAACACTCCAACCATTCTTTTTGAAGCCGGTCACATTCCGAATGATTACATACGAGAGGAGGCACGCAAGTACATTTTAAAAGCTTTTAAGGTCTTTTTAAAAACTCTTTTAACAAATTCAAAACCTTCTAGTATAAAACCTTATTTCCAAATTCCAGAAAACACAAAGGATTATGTGGATTTAATGGTTTCAAATGTGGCTATTGGAAATAAAGACAATTGTATTAAAAATCAACAGATCGCCATCCAATATCGAGAAGAATTAGTAAGGGATCAGGTAGAATTTATCCCCTATATAGTCGATTTCGGAGTCGATTTAAAGATTAGATCCCACCGATCCTTTATACTTCCAAATCATCTCGGTCAAATCCCCTTGGAGCTAGAAAAGAATAAAACGATCAAGCATCCAAAATTCAATGCATTATTTTCATTAAAAACTAAAAAAATCAAATAATTCATCAATGAAATATCGAAATTTTAACTAAATTTGCATTAAAATTTTATAATGAAGAAAGTAAATTTAGATGAAATTGATCATCAAATACTAGATATTTTAATCGATAATACCCGAGTTCCCTTCACAGATATTTCAAAACGTTTACTCATCTCGGCTGGTACGGTACACGTACGGGTAAAAAAAATGGAAGAAGCTGGTATTATTAAAGGATCATCTCTTAACCTCGATTATGTTAAGTTGGGATATTCCTTTATTGCTTATGTGGGAATCTATCTTGAAAAAACAAATACTACTCCAGAAGTTTTAGAAGAATTAAAAGCAATACCTTTTATTACAGTTGCACATATTACAACAGGGAAATTCAATATTTTCTGTAAAGTACGTGCCCGAGATACTCATCATGCAAAGGATATCATTTTTAAAATTGATGATGTTAGGGGAGTATCAAGAACCGAAACTATGATCTCTCTTGAAGAGAGTATCAATGATAAAAAACGACTAATGCACAGAATATTTAACGAATTATAAAAACCTCAATGGCAAGAAAACCTAAAATTGAGCGGTTTAATGAAAAAATCCTCTCTCGCTTTCAAATCTATAACAGCCTATTTTTAACCCTTCCCTTTAAAACCATAAAAGAAACTTCTCTTTACCTTCCCTTGTTTGCTGAACATTGTAAAAAGGGGTACCAGGCAGAACAAAACCCCAAGGAAATTGTTCAATCTTTTTTTAAGCGTTTTGCTCCCGATTTGTCGGCAGTACAAAAAAAAGACTTATTGTTTCACTTTATACAACATATTGAAAGACAAGTAGTTCTTTTCGATGCGATTGAAGATGCGGGTTTTTCATACGTGAATAACATGCACGGTAGAGGAACCTTGAGAAACATTAAAGAAGAAGCGAGCAACAAACAACTTTCCGATGCATTAAGTAAGTATATCAATCGTTTTAAAGTCCGAATTGTACTTACAGCTCACCCTACCCAATTCTATCCAGACAATGTTTTGGTTATCATTAATGAACTTTCCAGTGCCATTGCCAAAGACGATCTGGATAGCATTAAAAAGTTATTGACCCAATTAGGTAAAACACCTTTTTTTAAGAAGGAAAAACCCACTCCATTTGATGAAGCAGTTAGCCTGATCTGGTATCTGGAAAATGTATTTTATCACTCGGCGAGTACTATATACAATTATATCGCCGAAAACATTACCGACTCAAGCAATTTGGATAATTCCATTTTTGATTTTGGTTTTTGGCCCGGAGGTGACCGAGATGGAAACCCTTTCGTAACTCCCAAAATTACACTTAAAACAGCTGAAAGACTGAAGTTTT
>JAYNHN010000096.1:0-4691 GCA_038108035.1 Flavobacteriaceae bacterium | reverse complement strand
AACAACGAGTGGTTCAATTGGAACATGTAGTTTTTAATGAATTATTTTATCCGGAACGAAATGCAGATTTTTCACTGGAGTATTTAATCTCTGAAATGCAGCAGGTTTTAAATTCTGTCGAACAAAAACACAACGGACTCTACCGTGAGGAAGTCAACGATATTATTCATAAAATTAGACTGTTTGGATTGCATTTTGCAAGTTTGGATATTCGTCAAGATTCCCGAGTACATCATAGCGTTTTTACTGAGATTGTTACTCATAATGAGATTCAAAATCATACAAAAGAACTTCCTGAAAATTATACTGATTTAGATGTTAAGCAACGTTGTAAAGCCCTGTCTTTAATGATAGGGGATGTACCTCCTTCATTGTTTGAAGAGGGAATCACCCGTCAAACAATGGAAAGTATTCGTGTCATGCAAAGTATTCAAAAGACAAATGGTGAAAGAGGTTGCAATCGGTACATAATCAGCAATTGCCAAACCTTAGAAAATATCTTAGAACTTTTTGCCATGTGTCGCTTGAGCGGTTGGGAGAATCCGACTGTCGATTTTATTCCACTTTTTGAAACCATACCGGATTTGGAAACTGCCGCTGTAGTGATGGAAGGTCTATTTAGTAATCCTATTTATAAGACCCATTTAGAAAGACGTAACATGAAGCAAACCATAATGTTAGGATTCTCAGATGGAACTAAAGATGGAGGTTATTTTATGGCCAATTGGAGTATATATAAAGCCAAAGAATCGTTGAGCCAACTGGCAACACAATACGGTGTAAGTATTGCATTTTTTGACGGTAGAGGAGGGCCACCAGCCCGTGGGGGAGGAAATACTCATGAGTTTTATGCCTCTATGGGCGATCAAATTCAAAATGACGATATTCAGTTGACCATTCAAGGTCAAACGATCAGTTCTAATTTTGGAACCCTAGACTCCTCACAGTACAACTTGGAACAATTGCTCAGTTCCGGAATTGCTAATCAATTGATCAATCCTGGAAAAAACAATTTAAATGCTGTCGATCGAGACACTATGGAAGGTATGGCATCAAAAAGTTATCAGGCCTATCAAGATTTTAAAGCTCATCCTATGTTTATCCCTTATCTTGAGCAAATGTCCACTTTACCATATTACGCAAAAACCAATATTGGAAGTCGTCCCTCTAAACGCGGTAAATCATCTTCCCTGAAATTTGAAGATTTACGAGCCATTCCCTTTGTGGGAAGTTGGAGTATGTTAAAGCAAAATGTTCCCGGATTTTTTGGCGTAGGAACGGCTATTCAACATTATAAAGAGTTAGGAGAAATGGATCGTGTAAAGCAGTTGTATAAAAACTCTCGCTTTTTTAGAACGCTTATATTCAACAGTATGATGAGTTTGACAAAATCTTTTTTCCAACTCACTACCTACATGCAAAACGATAATGAGTTTGGAACTTTTTGGAAATTGATTTTTGCTGAATATGAACTGACCAAAAGCATGTTGCTAGAGGTAAGTAGTTTTTCTTTTTTGATGGAAAACGAAACTGCTGGAAAAGCATCGATTCATGCTCGAGAAGAAATTGTTCAACCGCTTTTGACCATTCAGCAATACGCATTAATGCAATTGCAAGAATTAAAACAAGACGCCCATGCTAATTTAGAAGAATTGTCAGTTTTGGAGACGATGATTACCCGTTCTTTGTTTGGTAACATCAATGCTAGCAGAAATTCAGCCTAAGGGTGTCGTGTAAAAATCAAACGCATCAGGAAATAAATCTTTAGGTACTTGAACATCAATTTCCGGATTCCCAATATTTTTTAATAAAACAAAGTGGATTTTACCCGCTTTGTTTTTCTTATCGTGGATCAGTAAGCCTAGAATCTGTTTAATATCCTTTTGATTAAATTCCTGTTGTGGATAAAAGTGAGCAAAAGTATCTTTAATTTCATTTGCTTGTTCCTTGCTCAAGCCACAAAGTTTCATGGAAAGATAGGATTCCAATACCATTCCGATGGCGATGGCTTCTCCATGCAGAAGTCTTTTTTTGGTGGGATGTGTCAAAAAATAGGATTCGATTGCGTGTCCTAAAGTATGTCCAAAATTTAAGATTTTACGCAGTTTTTTTTCTCTGGGATCTTCTAAGACTACTTCTTTTTTTATTGCTACAGAAGGTTTGATGAAATGGGATAAAACTTGGCTATCGAGTTGTTTTAGAACTTTCAATTCATTCCAATAATCTTCATCTGCAATCAATCCGTGCTTTAACATTTCAGCAAAACCACTCCGAACCTCTTCTTTGGGTAAAGTTTGAAGCCATTGGGTATCAATAGTTACTTGTTTTGGCTCTTCAATAATACCGATTTGATTTTTTAGTGATCCTAAATCAATCCCTGTTTTCCCCCCAACAGATGCATCTACCATGGCAAGTAGGGTAGTAGGTATATTGTAAAAGTCAATTCCACGCTTAAAAGTACAGGCAACAAATCCTCCTAAATCGGTGACAACACCCCCTCCTAAATTGATCAAAGCACTGTTTCGATCCGCTCCCTGCTCAGACAATTGATTCCAAAGCCTTTCACAGGTTTGAAGATGTTTGTTTTCTTCACCCGCATCCATCACTAAAACAGTTGCTTGATCCAATCCGGTTTGCTGAATAAAATTAGCTAAACAATGTATTTTAGTGTTGGTGTCTACTAAAATAAAAACACTGCTGTAGTTTTTTTGCTCTAACAAATATGATAGACTTTCAATAGCTTCCGATCCAAACGCAATATTGATCTTATTTTGCATAGAGTATTCGTCTTGTATAATTAGGGATTTCAATTCCGTACCTCATATCAATTCAATTCTAAAGTCCCGCTAAAATAGTTTTTAAACGTTCAATTCCCGCCTCGCGAGCATTTCGGTTAGCTTGAGAAGCCTGTTCTGCTTCACCTGTTCGAAAGAATCCATGTCCAGCACCCTCGTAAATAACGATTTCAAAGCGTTGCCTACTTTGTTTCATAGCTTCTTTACTCATTGCAAGTGTTGCATTGACCCGATTGTCATTTCCTCCATAAAAGCCATAAACAGGTATATGAACATTTTTATACTCCTCAGCTTCTTTGGGTCCGCTACCATAACAAACGATTGCCGCATCAATCTCTGAACTCTGGCTTGCAAAACGAAAGGACTGACTGCCTCCCCAACAAAATCCAATTACGACAACTTTGCCATTAGCTGCGGGTATTTTTTTAGCAAAGTCTACTGAATTTTCTAATACCATACGAATGGAATCGCTTTCCAATTGGTAAATAGCGGTTCGTGCGGCATCAGAATTCTTAAAATTTATGGTTCCACCACCTTCCGGAGCCCTACCGGATAAAAAATCAGGAGCTAAAGCGATATAACCCATCTCGGCAATCTGATCCGTCATGCTCCGTGCCCAATCATTTAATCCCCTGTTTTCGTGTATTAACAATACTACAGGAACTTTTTCAGCTACTTCCGGATAGACCAAAAACCCTTGAGTTTGTTCTTTTTTATCTATTGTCACCCATTCATGATGCCTCGGGGAAGATTCCAAACGAGCTAAAGGATCCTGAGTCCATGCGAGTTGGACAATGAACAGGAAAAGATAGAATGTGTTTTTCATACCTCAAATTTTAGTAAAGATAAGGCGGTTAGCCTTTTTTAAAATTCTTTTTGACTCGATCTAAATTCTTTTTGTTTTCCCGATCCTTAATTGCTTCTCTTTTGTCGTATAATTTTTTACCTCTAGCAAGTGCAATGCGTATTTTAGCAAATCCTTTTTCATTGATAAAAAGTCGTAGAGGGACAATAGTAAGGCCAGAATTTTTAACTTCTTTAAAAAGTTTTTTAAGCTCTCGCTTATTTAAGAGTAATTTTCGCTGTGCTTTGGGGCGATGGTTGAAGCGAGTACCATAAGCATATTCTTCAATATTCATGTTTACGGTAAACAATTCTCCTTTTTCGTTAAACTCGCAAAAACTTTCCGCAATGGAAGCTTTGCTGTTGCGAAGGGATTTGATTTCCGTTCCAGTTAACACAATGCCTGCCGTATACTCGTCAATGAGTTCAAACTCAAAGCGTGCGCGTTTATTCTGAATGTTTACTTGTTTTTGCACACCACAAAGATAGTATTAATCCTCGCTTGGTTCAGTATTGCTATTTCTAAAAATAAAGCGATCTTCAATGAAATCTAAAAGAACCCCTTTGTCACGCTCAAGAGTGCCTGCGAGTAATTCTTTACTTAGTGGATTTAAGACATGCTGTTGCAAGACCCTTCGAACAGGTCGACCTCCGTATTGAGGATCAAAACCGAGCTGTGCTAATTGAACGATAGCTTCCTCGGTTGTACGTAAATCAATTTCTTGCAATTGGAGACGTTTTTGGATCTGATTCAACTGCATATAAACAATTTTTTTGATTTCCTTACGGGTGAGTGGTGAAAATAAAACAATGTCGTCAATCCGGTTTAAGAACTCGGGACGTACCTGATGTTTTAATAATTCCATTACCTTTTGTTTTGCTTTTAGTTCGGCTTCTTCAAAATCTAGTACTGATTCAAAGGTAGCTTGAATCTCACTACTTCCCATATTACTAGTCATAATAACCACACTATTTTTAAAGTCCGCGAGGCGTCCTTTATTATCGGTTAAACGCCCTTCATCCAATACTTGTAAGAGAATGTTAAAGGTATCG
>JAYNHN010000095.1:0-8847 GCA_038108035.1 Flavobacteriaceae bacterium | reverse complement strand
GAATATGGTTGGCCAATTTCCGTTTGTACTGACGTTAAACATGGACCCCAGTACAATTTCTGGACCATTCACCCCGTCAACGGAGACCGTTTCGTTTTCTTGTTTTAGAAGATCTTGGTCTTGATCAAAAAGGATTAGCGACTTGGACACTTTTACTTCAAATACAGGTACGTTGTAACCATTTTTATTAATGACATCTGAATTGATGGTAAACATGCTGTCTGAGACACCCTCAATGGGGATAAATGCCATTTTTTGATAATCATCATTAGCACCAAATAAAGAGTCTTTGACAGAAACCGTTCCAAGAGTGTCTATCACGGTTACTTCTCGAAGCATATCGATACGGTAGGTTCGATCATACTCCAAATAGGATGAATCTCTTTTTTCGATTAGAGTGAATATTCCTTCGTCAATAAACTTTACCAAACTATCGAAGTTATTGGAAAAAACTCCTTTAACATCTCTGTGTGCAATTTGGGCAGTTCGAATTTCTTTGAGTTGGTCGATTACTTTCGCGTATCGTTCGTTCTTTACTTTATTGAATTTTATTGGTCCGTTGATAGCGTCATAAATTTTATAAGCAAAAAAGATTGATACGATCCACAAAACAATTTGAATACCGACTTTCATTGTGTAGTTTTTTATTGATAAAAACAAAACTACAATTTTTTTTGAATCAGTAAAGTATTTAAAATAATTTATCTTTACACGAATGAATGATACCATGAATTCAGAAAACTTTTGTTCTCAATTACAAGACTCATTTCCTTTCCAGCCAACTGTTTCGCAGAAGAATTGGTTTCCAGAGATCGCAGATTATATTTTTTCAACAGAAAAGAATACTGCTTTTTTACTGACGGGTTTTGCAGGTACGGGAAAAACTACCTTAATTGGATCATTCGTCAGACAACTTCGTACAATTGGATTTAAGGCAGTTTTAATGGCACCTACCGGAAGAGCTGCCAAGGTAATGGCGACTTATTCCAAATTCTCAGCACGTACTATACACAAACAAATTTATTATCCTAAGGTGGAAGCTTCTGGTAAAATGAATTTTCAATTGAAGCTTAATCGCAGTAAGAAAACCGTTTTTATAATTGACGAGGCCTCTATGATTGGAGACGATCGACAGCACGCTAAATTATTTGAAAATGGATCTCTTTTGAACGATGTGGTTCAATATGTAAGTTCAGGAACACACTGTAAGTTGGTTTTTGTAGGAGATCCAGCTCAGCTACCACCGGTTCACCTGACTTTAAGTCCAGCCCTTAATAAAGAAGAACTGTTGCATTCTCATTTTGATCAAGTGATGCATGTGGAATTGGAGTCCGTGGTTCGACAAGCCGAAAATTCTGGTATCTTGTACAATGCAACTCAATTGCGTACTTTTATCAATCAAGAAATCTTTGATTCATTCAAATTTCAAATTCAAGGGTTTTCCGATCTTTTTTATACTAACAATGGATTGGATCTTTTTGAAGCTATCGAAAATGCATTTGCAGAGTCGGGCAAAGATCAAACGGTTTTTATTGTTCGATCCAATAAAAGAGCAAATTTGTACAACGAAAATATTCGTACACGAATACTGGGGTTGGATGACGATTTGTCTGTTGGGGATCAATTAATGGTCGTTAAGAATAATTATTTTTGGATTGATGTGGATTCTAAACCGGGTTTTATAGCAAATGGAGACCTCATAAAAGTTGTATCAATTCAATCTCGTAAGGAACTGTATCAATTTTCCTTTGCCGAAGTAACAATTCAATTGGTCGATTATCCGGATGAAAAACCTTTTGAAACCGTTCTATTATTGGATACCTTGAAATCAGAATCTCCTTCACTTTCCTATGAAGATGGCGACACTTTATACCAAGAAGTACTAAAAGATTATAATACCGAAAGATCCAAATACAAAAAGTTTATAAAAGTCAAAAACAATCCCTTTTTTAACGCATTACAAGTAAAGTATTCCTATGCGATCACTTGTCATAAATCACAGGGAGGACAATGGGAAAATGTATTTGTAGAAAAACCTTATCTTCCAGAGGGACCCAATAAAGATTATTTTAGATGGTTGTACACAGCTATCACCCGATCAAAAAACAAACTATTCTTGATTGGTTTTAGCAATGAAGATTTCGAAACAATAGAATAAATGGGAAAATTTTTATCAAAATTGATTTATTTCCGAATCCTTAAATGGAAATTAACCGGACAGTTTCCAAAAATTCCAAAATATATTGTAGCCGTAATACCTCATACCAGTTGGTATGATTTTTTTATTGGAGTAATGGTTCGGAGTATATTGGGAGAATCGATCAACTTTATTGGAAAAAAAGAACTTTTTACCCCATTGACGGCTTGGTTTTTTAAAAGTTTAGGCGGGGCACCTATTGATCGATCAGGAAACAAGGGATCGGTTGAGTCGATTGTTTCTGTATTTGATTCGCATAAACAGTTTAGAATAGCCTTGGCTCCTGAGGGAACCCGGAAAAAAGTCACCAAACTTCGCTCCGGTTTTTATCATATTGCCAAACGTCTTCAAATTCCGATCATACCCGTCTCATTTGATTACAAAAACAAAAAAGTCACCATTCATCCGGGTTTTTACACAACACAGGATGAGGAAAAGGACCTGAAGGATTTTGGATCCATTTTCAAAGGAGTAGTAGGGTATTCAGAGGAGAAGAGTTTTACCTCGTAATCTGTAGATCAAATCTATTTTTCGGTTTTTTATTGATACACGGTTTGGTATAAAAGTTTTTAGAACCATTTTAGAATATATTCTATTCTTGAATATCCAATGTGTGATAAACATTTTGGACATCGTCATCTTCTTCAATTTTTTCAATTAATTGAAGGACTTCTTCCTGAGCTTCCGCACTAAGTTTTTTTATGGACTGAGGGATTCGTTCAAATCCAGAGGACAAAATTTCGAATGCTCTGTTTTCAAGTTCTTTTTGAACGGTTCCAAAGCTTTCAAAAGGAGCATAGAGCAACATGCCGTCATCGTCAACAAAGACTTCCTCAACCCCAAAATCGATAAATTCAAATTCGATTTCTTCGGGGTCTAAGCCAGCCGGATTGATTCGAAAGTTACAGCTATGATCAAACATAAATTCTACAGAACCAGCAGTTCCAAGGTTTCCATTGGCTTTATTAAAGTAGGAACGAATGTTAGCTACCGTTCGGTTGTTGTTATCTGTGGCCGTTTCTACCAAAACAGCAATTCCATGAGGGGCATATCCTTCAAAAAGAGCTTCTTTAAAGTCACCCGTATCTTTGTCGGAGGCTTTTTTTATGGCACGTTCTACGTTATCTTTGGGCATATTTGCTGCTTTGGCGTTCTGAATGACGGCTCGAAGTCGGGAATTATTATCGGGATCCGGTCCTCCCTCTTTAACTGCCATGACAATGTCCTTTCCAATACGTGTAAAGGTTTTGGCCATTGCGGACCATCGCTTCATTTTTCGTGCTTTTCTAAATTCAAAGGCTCTTCCCATGTTTTTTTAATTTTGAGACTAAAATAAAAAAATTAAGAACGTTTTCGATGATCGATCAAGCTTAGATCATTAATGATATCGATGTAAGAGGGCAGAAGGTGGTTAGGGAGTTTGTTTTCTTTCGGCAATGTGGCTAAATATCGTATGGTATTGGAGGCAAAAACTTGCTTGTAAATCCCGGATTTTTTATGTCTTTTTTCCACCAACATTTTTATAAAATCATAGTGAGAAATCAAGTCCGTACTTCCCAAATGAAAAATCCCTGTCTTTTTTTGGTTGATCATATAATGAATCTGTTGACTCAAACGTAAATCACTATTGATATTAATAATGCTATTAGGAAAAACTTCGATGGGTAAATCATTTTGAATCGCGTAATCCAATTCGTGTGTTCTAGGAGCATTTAAACCGAAAACCATTGGCAACCGAGCAATTACAAATTTTCCTATTGGAAGACGCATCAATTCATTTTCAATTTTAATTTTAAACCGTCCATAGATACTTTCGGAAAGAGTTTTGTCGTATTCATAGGAAGGGTAGTGTTGAAAAGCATCGAAAACATTGGCAGAAGAAAGATATAAAATTCTACAATCTTTGGTTCGAACAAAGTCCGTTAGAAATGTGTGTGTTTCGAATTGGGAATTAAAATCACCTCGAAGACACGATATGATTAATTTGGGCTTTACTTCCTTGAGTATGCTTTCCAATCCTTCTTCATCTGAATTAAAATGAAAATAGTGTTGATTTTGACTATATCCTTTTGCTGTATTATAAGTTGCGAAGGTGTTGAAATAAGGACTTAACTCTTTGTATAGTGCGTTTCCTATAAATCCACTACCTCCCAAAATTAATATTGGTTTCAAGTTTTATGGTTTTATAAATGGGGGTTTTATAATGTGCGCTGAACAATTTTTATTTCGAATTTGAATTCCAATGGAAGTACCAACTTTAGCAAATGCTTTGTTTACATACCCCATTCCAATTCCCTTGACAAGAATAGGTGACTGGGTACCCGAGGTAACGCTGCCGATTACTTGGTCTTGGGTATCCAAGATTGAGTATCCTGATCTGGGTATAGCTCGAACATCCATTTGAAATCCGACCAATTGTTCTTCAGTACCTTCTTTTTTTTGAAGGGCAATTGAATCAGCATTGATGAAATTGGTTTTGGGTTTAGTTACCCAACCTAATCCAGCGGCGATAGGTGAAGTAGTATCATCAATTTCATTGCCGTAGAGGCAGTATCCCATTTCCAGTCTTAGGGTATCTCTAGCGGCTAAGCCTACAGGAACAATTCCATAATCTGCCCCTGCTTTCATAACCGAATCCCAAATTTCAGGAGCTTTGTCAGCCGGAAAATAAATCTCAAGTCCTCCAGCTCCGGTATAACCTGTCGTTGCGATTAAAACTTCTTCCATACCCGCAAAAGTGTCGGTTGCATGGGCATAGAAGGGAAGTTCCTTTAAATTTACATTTGTAAGCTTTTGCATAGCCTCTAGTGCTTTGGGTCCTTGAATGGCAAGTAAAGCCGTTTCTTCCGAGCGATTTTTAATTTGCGCACCGAACTTTTGATTATTATGATTTACCCAATCCCAGTCTTTGTCTATATTAGATGCATTTACAACTAAAAGATAATCTTCATTTTTCAGTCGGTAAACTATTAAATCATCAACAATACCACCTGTTTCATTAGGAAAATAATTGTACTGGGCTTTACCAATAGATATTTTGGATACATCATTGCTGCAAATATATTGTAGTAAGGGTAGGGCTTGAGGTCCAGAAACAAAGAATTCTCCCATATGAGAAACATCGAAGACTCCTAGCGACTCTCTAACAGAAAGATGTTCTTTGGTCACACTGCTGTATTGAACCGGCATTTCAAACCCCCCAAAAGGAGTCATTTTAGCATTCAATTGCACATGGGTGTCATAAAGTGTTGTTTTTTTCATAAGTTCACGTTCAAATTATATTGATATGTTAAATGCATCCCCTTCAATTTTTTCAATTAAAAAGACAATTTCCTTTTTACTCTTAATCCCTTTATTAGGATTTGGACAAAAATCGGAACTTTCATCGGATTTTCATAAAAAACGAAGAACTCTGTTAAGAGAAAAATTATCTGACAATAGTGTTGCCGTTTATTTTTCTGCTCCCGTTCGAAATAGATCGAATGATGTTGACTTTGAATACCATCCGGATCCCAATTTTTATTATCTGACAGGATGGAATGAACCACACGCTGTTTTATTAATTTTTAATGCTCCCCAACAAGATGCCCAAGGAACCTATTACGAAAAATTATATGTTCGTGAGCGAGATGCCCGAAATGAAATGTGGAATGGAAAACAATTAGGAATAGCAGGTGCTCAACAAATGGGATTCGATCGAGTAGCAGATCGGAACGATTTTTTTCAAAATGAAAAAGATTTTTCAAACTTTGATACAGTGTATCTATTCGATTTTAAAAATGATGTAAGAAATAATTTGAACGATCCCGCAGATCTATACGATTTGGAAAAACATTTTAAGAGTACAATCAACTACCCAGAAGATTTTGACGCTAATCGATATCGTCTCTATCAGCTTATTCGAAAAGCCACCGAAGCAGAAGTACCTAGTATTAAACAGCGGATCTCTTTTCGAGCTCAACAAGATCAGACCTTAATGAAAGACCCTGTAATTCAGGATTTCATGTCCGAAAATGTAGAATTGGAGCTAACTGATCTTAAAATGCGAAGTGCCTACTTACTTAAAGATTACAATTTTGATATCGATCAATTAGGCTATTTTATGGCCTCCTTGCGAGAAAAGAAAACTCCAGAAGAAATCAGGTTACTCAAAAAAGCCATTCGAATTTCTACTCAAGGGCAGCGAGAAGTCATGAAAGCCCTTCACCCTGAAATGACGGAACGAGAGGTACAAGGGATTCACCAACTGGTCTTTAAAAAATACGGAGCTGCTCATGAGGGATATCCCTCCATTGTTGGAGCAGGTGATAATGCCTGCGTACTTCATTATATTACCAACGATAAGACTGACTTAAAAAATCAATTGATTTTAATGGATTTAGGAGCGGAGTACAATGGATATACTGCCGACGTCACAAGAACCATTCCCGTATCGGGAAAGTTTACCCCTGAGCAACGTACCCTATACGAAATTGTATTTAAATCTCAAACAGCAGGAATTGAGGCTGCACAAAATGGGGCAAGCTTTAGGGATATCGCAAATGCTGCCAATGAAGTAGTGAAAAACGGGCTCCTCGAATTGGGAATTATTAAAAGTCCTGATGAATTTAGACGGTATTTGCCTCATGGAGTTGCTCATCATATTGGATTGGATGTTCACGATCCGGGTTTGTATACTTCATTAGAACCCAATATGGTGATTACTGTTGAACCGGGAATCTATGTTCCTGAGGGAAGTCCATGTGATCCCAAATGGTGGAACATCGGAATTCGTATAGAAGATGATATTTTAATCACTGATGAAGGTCCAATAAACTTGTCCATTGATGCTCCAAGATCTTGGGATAAGATAGAAGCTTTAATGACTCAAAAAAGCGCATTGGATGATTTTAAGCTACCCAAATTAAATATTGATTAACGATCTAGGAGATAGTTTTTTAAATCGTTATAAGAATCAATCAATAGAGCCTTTTTGGGTCGACCCAAAATGGATTCAATTCGTTTTGGGACTTCGATTTTTGTTTTCAAAATAGCTTCAATTGAGTGTGCAAATTTTATGGGATGGGCCGTTTCCAGAAAAATACCGTCGTAATTACCTTCTTTGGTTGTGAGAAACTTTTTTAATCCTAAATAGCCTACAGCTCCGTGGGGATCCGTAATGTATCCTGTGCTTTCATAAACCTGCTTGATTGCTTTTTTTGTTTGCGAATCGGTAAAGGCAAAGCCGGTTAATTTTTTCTTAAGTTTTTGGAAATCGTTGTTGACGAGTTTTTGAATTCGAATAAAATTACTAGGGTCGCCTACATCCATAGCATTGGAAATAGTTGCAATTGTTTTCTTTGGAATGTATGTTCCTTCGTTTAAATATTGAGGAACAGCATTATTTACATTAGTACTGGCCACAAAATAGTCCAAAGGAAGTCCCATGGCTTGAGCCATCATTCCTGCGCATAAATTACCAAAATTTCCACTTGGAACAGAAAGGACTAATTTTTTTTGAGGATTAGGACGATTTTTATAGACAATAAAATAATAAAACATTTGTGACAACCAGCGTGCAATGTTGATCGAATTTGCAGAAGTTAAAGTCACTTTTTGAATAATTTCATGGTCAATAAAAGCACTCTTGACCATGTCCTGACAGTCGTCAAAACTTCCTTCCACTTCTAAGGCCGTAATATTTTTACCTAAAGTAGTCAATTGCTTTTCTTGAATTTGACTAACCTTTCCTTTAGGATATAAAATAACGACATCGATTCCTTCTACATCATAAAATCCATCTGCAACAGCACCCCCCGTATCTCCGGAGGTAGCCACTAGGATGGTAATTTTTTTAGTTTCTTTTACCTCGTGAGCGTACGCCAGACACCGAGCCATAAATCGGGCACCAACGTCTTTAAATGCTAGGGTAGGTCCGTGAAAAAGTTCTAGGGTAGAAATAGAATCGGATAAGGGGACTATGGGTAAATCAAAGCTGAGGGTTTCCTTAACAATTTGTTTAAGCCGATGACTGGGAATGTCATCACCCACAAAAGGTTGTATCGCATGAAATGCCAACTCGTGGTTACTTAAATCCGGAAAGGAATCAATTAAATTTTGAGAAAGTAGCGGTATTTCTTTAGGAAAATATAACCCTCTGTCGGGGGCAAGACCTTTTCTTACTGCATCTAAAAAGCCGACATCTTTGGAATTAAAGTTTAAGCTGTAGTAGTTCATTTTTTAATATAAAATTTTTACTCCTTGCTCATTAATTTTTGAAATATGTACTTCAAAATCAAGATCTAGGTTTTTCAGTTCATTTTGCATGGCTAAGCCCACCTTTTGAGCGGTTTCTAATCCTCGAGATAAAGCATAAATGGAAGGTCCTGATCCAGAGATACCACTTCCCAATGCACCTGCTCCTAAAGCTGCGCTTTTCACTTCATTGAATTTGGGTATCAGTAATGCTCGATAGGGCTCTACGACTTTGTCAATCATACTTCTAGATAGCAATTCGTAATCATTGGTATACAGTGCACTGATGAAAGCTCCTAAATTTCCCCATTGTTCTACTGCACTACTCAAGGGAATTGTATTTTTGAGAATGGCTCTAGAATGCATTGTTTTTAATTCAATTTTAGGATGTAAGACTGTGGCCACTAGTTCTTGAG
>JAYNHN010000094.1:0-8912 GCA_038108035.1 Flavobacteriaceae bacterium | reverse complement strand
ACAAGGGAGTGCCCGAAATCGTAATTTGGTTGTTGTCAAGACTTACCGTAACACCCTCCGGAAGATTAGAGGAACTGACACTAAGTGTTTCGGTACAGGCAGATCCAAGGGTGACATCTATGGTTATTCTCTCAATGGCATCACCAAGACTTATCGTTTGATTGGCATTGTTGGATGTGAGTTCAGTTTCAATAACACATTGGCTTAAAGCTAAAGTGGAAGATTCTATTGCGGTTGTTTGTGATTTGGTATTGGCGGGAGCAGTGGGGTCGGTTGCCTCGTTATAGGTTGGGTCCCTGTCAGCCTCTAATTGGTCATCACACACACCTATTAACTCAATATTAAAGCTCAAATAGTTGTTACTTAATTCAATCTCTGAAAGTGTTCCAATATTTGTTGTTCCTCGCTGTGCAATCCATCGCTGGTTTAAGCTTATCGAAGTTTCGGAATCGATTGTATACTGGCCTGTTATGGTTGAGGTTTCAGTGATCAGAGCAAATGAATTGTCGGATCTCAATATGATCTCATCGATTTTGCAATCTACTGCTCTGCCAGACGATGAACTCTCTTTGTCACCTGGACGTTTCTTTCTGATCCTCCATTTCCCTACAGTGTTATTCTTATCGGTATCGTCCGGATTTACAAGAGGTAGTTTTTCTTCAAAAGTAGCCGTAATGGTTTTGGATTGATCCATTTCGACCTCAAAAGGGTTTTCGAAAGTGTTTTCACCAAGATTATTTATCATCTGTTGCCAATCATAAAACAGAAAGTCACTTTGGGGTGTAGCTGTTAATCTTATTGTTTTACCCGATTCGTACTCTGTTGTTCCTCTTGCTGAGTTGACTACTTGTTGGTCCACTGCTCCACTTCCAACCATATCAATGGTCAAGGTATATTTCGACCTTATAAAATTGGCTTTGATTGTTAAATTAGAAGTCAGTTTTACCAATATTGAAGTTCCTGAAAGGGAAGTTCCAGTCCATCCAGAAAACTCATATCCTTTATCAGGGGTTGCCGTGACCAAAACGGAAGCGTTCTGATCATACTGGCCTCCAGTTGAACTGACACTTCCTCCTTCGGAAGCTTCAACAGATAAGTCATACTTTAGTGGAGTTGCAGGTGGATTATCATCACTTTTACTGCAAGCGAAAACGCTTAGGCAAATTCCAAAAAGCAATACCAGCTTTTTCATTAAAAATGAATTAAAATTACAAGATATAAATTATTAATATAATAAGTAAATACTTTCCATGCCTATGCCATCAGAGGCCTTAATCTCGAGCAAACCCTGCTCATTAAAGATAGAATCGCTGAAGCCAATACTCCCCCTTACAAATATTCGGATTATTCCATTAACAGTAAAAATTAACTTGAGCTTTTGGATGCTGTATGGTTTTGGCCATCAAAGCTTAACAAATAAATTTCTACATTTGATTTTATAAAATAACCCTATGCTTTTCAAACTAATTTTGAGTTTTGTTTTTTTGACTCATCAGCCGGATCCTTATACAGGCCAATGGATCAGCATTGATGACGAAACCGGTAAAGAAAAATCTGAAATCAGTCTCTATGTAGAAGGAGGAAAATTATACGGTCGAATTGATGCACTTCTATTACCAGAAGATCAAGGTAAAATGTGTGAGGCGTGCAAAGGAAGCGAAAAGGGGAAACCCATCGTTGGTTTGGTGATTGTCCAGGGTCTGATCAAAGAGGGAGAAAACTGGGTGGATGGAACCATTCTGGATCCTGCAAATGGCAAACGCTACAGTTGTAACATTTCTCTAAAGGATGACGGAAACCTAGATGTGCGCGGATACCTTGGCTTTTCATTATTGGGTCGTTCCCAAGTTTGGAAACCCAAAAACTAACCATTAATTCACAGTAATGGGTGCCTGTATTCCTTTATGCAGTATCTCTGATGCGGTTTTTCTGTAAGATCTACGATTTGGGCGCTCAGCTGTTAAAGTTCGCTCTAAAGATCGAAGAGCTTCAGAAGCAGCAAAGCCCGCTGTGGGGGATGCAAATGATAAAAAACCATTAGTTTTATAGAAACTTTTAAATTGATTTACCTCCACAAAATATTGCCTCTTTTAGTAATGCCAATAATGGCATTTATTTCATTAATTTTATTGAGTATTTATTTTAATAAGAAGAAAGTTGTCTATTTTACCTTAGTCATATTTTATATTATTTCTACACCTTTTTTTACGGAACATTTTTTTAAGACCGTTGAGGGGCAATACAACCCAACACCATTAGAAGTTATAAATAGAGCAGATGCAATTGTAGTGTTGGGTGGTATTTTAGAAATCAATGAGTTTGGAAATCACCATAATGTTGAGTGGGGTGATGCCGATAGATTTTTTGGAGGGATTGAACTATATGAAGCTAAAAAATCAAAGGTATTGGTTTTCACAGGAGCTCAAAATCCATACAATAGAACTAAATTATCTGAAGGTGAAATTTTAAAAAAGTATGCCATAAAATATGGTGTAACTGCTGAAGATCTTTTTGTGACTGGGGAGGTGTTAAACACTTTTGATGAATCAGCGGCTGTTTTAGACTTACTCGGAGAAAAGAAAAATATCATACTTGTCACTTCGGCTTTTCATATGAAAAGAGTAAAAGGCTTATTTGAAAAAAAGGGATTTAATGTGACGGCTTTTAAAGTTGATTATAAAACTTCTCCAATAATTAAACTAAACTTTATTGATTTTCTGCCGAATGCATATTCGCTTTCAATAACTGAAATTGGGTTTAGAGAACTCTTAGGACGACTGTATTATGGTTTATTTTGACTTTTATTCTCAGGCTAATTGAGGCCTCCCCTCAATTGAATTACGCTTCAACTCAACTCCTCAAATAACTCTAAATCTATACGTTATAAAATTGTGTGGGCACACAAAAATGGAGATGCTTTTTCCGCAAAAAAATTCCTGCTCAACCTTGCATAAATTATAGTCATTTTATATGTTCTTTTTTGTGTAAAATTGAGTAATTTTGGGCTCATGTTTTCAAAAGGAATAAACAACCTTATCGCAACCCTATTGACAATGGCTACATTGCTTCAGTCCAGTGGTGCTATTGAGAATTTATTCAGTATGAAATCTTTTCAAAACAGCAATATCAATCTCGATGTAGAAGGAGATTTTGAAGAACAGGATGTCGAAAAACAAAAAGATAAAATCAATTATGATGCCCAGTCCACAAAACCATATGATTTTGCGGCAGAAAAACTAGAGCATCAAATCCTATCTACTTACATTAATTTTATAGAAATTCCTTTCCCTCCCCCAGACTTTTCGTAACAACTTCGCCCCAAACTTTTTAAAAAAATTAAAAAAGCTTAAGGTTAATTTATTTGCTCATCGTTCATACGATGAAAAACATTTGTTATGAAAAATATTGAATTTTATAAAAACTTAAAAAACGACTTCCCTGCTAGTGTTGTTGTATTTTTTGTTGCCATTCCCCTTTGTTTAGGAATTGCGTTGGCAAGCGGTGCTCCCTTGTTTTCGGGGCTGATTGCAGGAATTATTGGTGGAATCGTGGTAGGGCTTATCAGCGGATCACAGGTAGGGGTCAGTGGTCCTGCTGCCGGATTGGCCGCGATCGTATTGACTGCCATTACTTCTTTGGGAAGTTTTGAGACCTTCCTTTTGGCCGTTGTACTGGGCGGAGTTATCCAACTTTTATTGGGGCTTTTTAAGGCCGGGATCATCGGATATTATTTCCCGAGCTCTGTTATTCGTGGAATGCTAACCGGAATTGGTTTGATCATTATCATCAAACAACTGCCCTATTTTTTTGGCTACAACAAAACAATAGTCGGGGAATCGAACGAGCTTGGAGTATCCCTTCTCAGTCAGTTAAGTCTTGGTGCCACGATAGTCGCAATGAGCAGCATGGCCATATTACTGATTTGGGAAAAAGTGCTGTCAAAAAAAGCCAAAATTTTTACCTTGATTCAAGGTCCATTGGTCGCTGTAGTTTTTGGCATCATTTATACCTATTTTACCAGCGGTAAAAAAACATTGGGGATCGACCAAGAAAACCTTGTAAACGTTCCTAAAAGCACTGATTTGTCGGGCTTACTCTCCAATTTTACTTTTCCCAATTTTTCTGCCATTTCCCAACAAGAGGTTTGGATGGTTGCCTTTACCATTGCTTTGGTTGCCAGTCTTGAAACACTCTTGTGTGCTGAAGCGACTGATAAATTGGACCGACAAAAAAGAGTTACTCCAAAAAACAGAGAACTCGTGGCTCAAGGCATCGGTAATATGCTTTCGGGATTGATCGGCGGCTTGCCCATCACTCAGGTTATTGTCAGAAGTTCTGCCAATATTCAATCGGGAGGAAAAACCAAACTGTCCGCTATTTTACACGGGTTTCTTTTGTTGATTTCCGTCATGTCTATCCCAGGGTTACTCAATATGATTCCTCTTTCGGTTTTGGCTGCTATTTTGTTGATAGTAGGTTATAAATTGACAAAACCGGAATTGTTTAAAACAATGTATCAGCTGGGATGGAAACAATTTTTGCCTTTTATTACAACTATTGTCGGAATTGTAACAATGGATTTACTGATGGGTATTTTTATCGGATTGGTGGTTGGCGTAGGCTTTATTTTGATCGATAGTTACAAAAATTCTCACGCCCTGATTGTTGATCACAGCGACAAAAGTCAAAACAGATATCGTATCAGTTTTGCAGAAGAAGTCACTTTTATCAATAAAGAACCTGTTTTAAGAGAATTGGAGCGACTTCCTGAGTCGGCTCAATTGGAATTGGATGTTCAAAAAACGAAGTTTTTGGATTTCGATATTTTAGAGATCATCAATGATTTTATGCAAATCCATTCTCAGAAAAAAATCCACATTAAGGTGATTACGGAAAGAGGGGTTTTTGAAAATCCTAAAGATTTGTTTAGAACCATTTTTCCTCATCAAAGAACGGGTTGATATGATTAGATATTAATATGCCTTGTCATAAAATGAAAACCTTCTTTGTCGATGACTTAGAGGGTTTTTTTTATTTCCTTCGGATTTGGAAGTACCAGATATGACATTTAATTTTTGAATGTCAGCAATTTATAAATCCGATGAATTCATTTTAGATTGTGTTAAGTTAGTCGTTTTATGTTCTTATGTTTGTCCAATGAGAAAGGGTATCTTTTTGACATTACTAATCATTTTGAGTTGCAACAAAAATGAAATGGATGAACAATTCTTTTCAGGAAAGATTGTAAAACAGGGAATATGTATGAATTATGTCATTCAAGTGAATGATATTGATTTCCCACAAGATTTGATTGAAAAAAAATGGACTGATGAGTTTTCAGAAATTGAATATGAAAATGTTTTTGCTTTGGAAAGTGTTTGTGATTTTCCTGAAAGTATAAAAGAAGGCAGTTCTTTTCGTTTTAAAATTGATGCTGATAAAAAGAATCTGTGTGCCGTTTGTTTGGCTTTCACTCCGGTTCCAGAAAAATCTGTTAGCATTACAGTTTTAGAAAATTAACTTTTAATTTACTCCCGAAAACCAACAGTTTGAGTTGCCTTTCCCATCCTTGGTGAGTTCAAATAAAAAACCCTCCACTAGGGAGGGTAGATTATAAAAGAACTTTTTTAGTAGAAATTATAATTGGAGTTGTTGAAATATGCCGAAAACCCTTTTTTACCTCCAGTTACGTATGGCCAAACTTTATCGGTAAATTTGGAAGGGTCTTTATTGAATCTCCAATCCAGATATGCCTCATATTTATCATAAGACTCCCAATACTCAACAATAAAATATGTACCTGACTCTTCATTGTAAAAAGCTTCAAGATGAGAACATCCATCATAATTTCTTGTAACAGATAACCCACCATCTGAATCCATTAGCTCTTGAAATTTATCAATGTTCTTCTTACTTACTTTTGCCATGGCAACAACTACATTTCTTTGAGCAGGTCCAACCGAATTTATCATTCCTGTAGCATCAAAATATTCTCCTGTAGAGACTATTTTACCTTCTTTAAAATCAAAATTATGATAGGCTGTTAATGAGAAATTCCTTCCGGTCGATTTACTTTTTCCGGTCCACGTTCCATATGCTCTTACACTTCCATCGGGTTTCTTGGATAGGGTGTCAATCCCCGGTAACCAAACTTGGTTTTCAAATTTAACATCTTCGTAGTTTTGCACATAAAACTCTGCAACTTGAAGCGATGTTTTATAATCAACTTGTCCCATTCCATACATGGGAGCATCATCGACTAAATCTTCAGAAACAACTTCTTTCCAAAGGTCTAAATTACTTGTTTCAAATGCCTCAACCCATTGTTTTGCAAGTTTCAAATTATTTTCATAATCAGGATTAGTAGAGCAAGAGGCCGCCAATAATCCTAATGTTAGAAGTAAAAGTTTTTTCATTTTAAATAATTTATGATTAATAGTATCAAACATAAAGAATATAGTTCTGCTTTACAAGTAAATACTGTACTCGAACTCACTGAAGGAAATGTCTGAGTTGAAATAAAAAACCCTCCATATGGGAGGGTTAAGTCTTTTATGATTTTAGTAGTGAATCATCATCTGCTCTTCATTGATCCAATTTAGAACACTGTTTTTCATAATATCATTCCATTCACTATCACCCTCTCTTTTAGCATTTCTTTTTGCTAGGCTTTTAAAATATTTCTCCCTTGACTCATCTAATACGATGAGTAAAAAATCGGCATCATCAAAACCTCCGAACATAGGCAGATAAATTAGGGATACATAACTGTTTCCTAATTTTTTATCATTCTCATGAACTGCTTTTAATTGTGCTGCAGCCTCGTTCCAATCTGAATCTTTTTTAATATCAAGAAATACATTCCTTCTGAATCTCATTTTAGATAACTCGGATTCTAAATCCATCGAATCAGGAACGTAGCTTAGGTCTTGACTAAAAGCAAAAACATGATTCATAACAAAATTTGGATTTACAGACTCAAAGGGTTTCTCTTGAGGGTATTTTAATTTCCATTTTTCCCATACTTTCTGATTCCAACCATCATCTCCCCATCTTTTTGCACCGTTGTCTGTTAATTGATTCATGGTTTCATATCCTCTGCAAAAATAAACCTTGTTGAGGTTCATGACCTCCAAAACAAAAGACTGATATCCTGTGACTTCTGTTTCAATATCAGCCCAGTCATTTAGCATTTGAACCCATTTATTCGAGTCATCAGAAGTAAATTCCTGTACTTCGACAAACTGAGGAAATTGAGCATTAACATTGATGGCAAAAAATAAGAGTAATAGTTTTTTCATTTTATTTAGTTTATGGTTAATCGAATCAAACTTAAATTATTTAATTGTAAATCACAAGTGATTTGAAATGTATGAGTTAAATGAGCAAAATATATCTGAAATAGAATTTATTTGATGACTTTAATGCAATAAATATTTCCTACAATTATTTTTCCATCCTGTCCTATTCTTGAAGAACTTTTGTTGGTTTTAACAACGTTTAAATAGGTTATTTTCTTTGGTTTTGGGTCATAACCGATCCGTCAATGGATTCGAATCGATGAAATACCCTATGTGTGTTTTGATTGTGTATTTTTATAAGTGAATTAGATTTAATAAATCATTTGTTTTGAACAAAATTTTAAAGATCATAATATCTTTCCTCTTCTTTTTTATCGGTGTAACTCATTCCGATGCCCAAACTCAACTCCTGGATGCAATAGATTCTCCCGTCCTTTTCGCAGGAGATGAGAAAACAGCCTATCGTGACCCTGCAGTATTGTATCATAATGATCGATTTTATTTGTTCTTTACTTTAGTAAAAACTGAAAATGGAAAAATATTTTCCTACACTGCCACCAGTGCATCAAGGGATTTAAAAAATTGGAGCCCCGTAAAAACCTTGACCCCAAGGGATCAAAATTTAAATTTTTCCAGCCCGGGAAATATCGTAAGACGAAACGGAAAATGGATTCTATGCCTTCAGACTTATCCTCGTCCTGGCCACAGAGCTGACGAAAAAGTACGTTATGGATCGAAAGAGTCTCGCATTTATATCATGAAAAGTAATGATCTTAAAAATTGGTCTAGTCCGGAGTTAATAAAAGTCAAGGGAGCGACAGTCACTCAGGAGGATATGGGCAGGATGATTGATCCCTTCATCATTGAGGACAAGGACGAAAAAGGAAAATGGTGGTGTTTTTACAAACAAAATGGAGTGAGTATGTCTTATACTTTTGATTTTTTGGATTGGAAATTTTACGGTCACACAAAATCGGGAGAAAATGTTTGTGTAATCCAACAGGAAAACGAGTACATTATGTTCCACTCGCCATCCAATGGGATTGGGATGAAGCGTTCTGTTGATTTAAAAAATTGGACAGATTTTGGAAGCTTGGTCACCTTGGGACAAAAAGGATGGAACTGGGCAAAAGGAAGAATTACGGCCGGCACTGTGGTCGATCTGAGGTCCATAAATGGATTGGGAAAATACATTATGTTTTTTCATGGATCAGGGCCCAAAACAGAAAGCGAAGGGGATTTTGATAAAAATTCGTCCATTGGACTGGCATGGACTGATGATCTATCGGATTGGGAATGGCCGGGAAAAGAATAGACTTACCCTTAAAGAAAAAACAAATCGCAAATCAAAACCTCTTAATCAATGACTTAAAGGGTTTAAGGGTGATCCCTCCTAGACTCCAACTACTAGCTTAATGGTCTATATATTTATAATTAATTGTCCCAGTTAAAAATTCACCTAATGTATAATGTCATCTTATAAATTTAATATTTGTAAAATAAACTATATTTTCACAATACTTATGAAAAGATCAATTACAGTTTTATCAACTATATTAATTTTATTTTCCTGTGGTAAAGATAATACTGATACCAGTACTACAACTATAG
>JAYNHN010000093.1:1327-8975 GCA_038108035.1 Flavobacteriaceae bacterium | reverse complement strand
CACTATGAGATCATCAGGTCTTAAAATTTGATTTTCTTCAACGTAATTTTTGATAAGCTCTAGAAATTTTTTTCCATATTTCTTTGCCTTCCCTTCTCCTACTCCATTAATATTTACCAATTCCTCAAAGGTTAATGGATATTT
Source organism: Flavobacteriaceae bacterium (assembly GCA_038108035.1). Classification (GTDB taxonomy): domain Bacteria; phylum Bacteroidota; class Bacteroidia; order Flavobacteriales; family Flavobacteriaceae; genus MS024-2A. Next base: position 8,831 of record JAYNHN010000093.1, on the reverse strand, counting down.
TAAACACATATCATCCAGAGAGTATTGTTGAAAAACAGCATAGGGAGGCAATGAATTGGAACGTGCCTCTTTCTTTCTTAAATCCACAAGAAGCTTCATTAAAACTTTGTCAATGACACCAGTATTGTTTTGAATAATGTTTACCGATTCAAGCTCATCGTATTTATGATCTTCTGCCATCATAAAAGATACGGGATTTTCTAAATAGTCTCGCCCTCTGGAAGTTAAACGGATTAAACCATAGGATTCAATTTCCTTAGCTAGGTAGCCTTTGACCAAGGCCTGCCGGATTAATGCCATCCAGAAAAATGCATCTTTATAGTTGCCTTTCCCAAAAACATCCAATTCATTGGTTTTGTGAGACTGTATAACTGCGTTTTTCTCTCCCAAAAGAGTTTTAATAATCTCTTTTGATTTGAATTTTTCTTTTGTATCAATAATGGATTTTAAAAGAAGAACCAGTTCTGTCTTTGCTTCAAATTGAGTTTTTGGAAAGCGCATATTGTCGTCCATATCGCCTCCCTCTCCGGTGGCATTGTCAAATTTTTCTCCAAAATAGTGAAGAATAAATTTTCTTCTTGAAACCGAGGTTTCTGCATACGCGACCATATCCGCCAGAAGAGCCAGACCTATTTCTTGCTCTGCTAAGGGTTTGCCTGACATAAATTTTTCAAGCTTTTCAATGTCTTTATAGGCATAAAATGCCAAACAATGACCTTCTCCTCCGTCTCGCCCTGCTCTACCAGTTTCCTGATAATAACTTTCTATACTTTTAGGAATATCATGATGAATCACAAATCGTACATCGGGCTTATCAATTCCCATACCAAACGCAATAGTGGCTACAATAATATCACAGTCATCTTTTAAGAATCGATCTTGGTGGTTTATTCTTGATTTAGCATCTAATCCTGCATGATAGGGCAGTGCGTTGATACCATTAACTTGCAAAGTCTGAGCCAATTCTTCAACTCGCTTTCTAGATAGACAGTAAATGATTCCCGATTTATTCGAATTTTGCTTAACAAAACGAATAATATCTGCATCTACTTGATTTGTTTTAGGTCGAACCTCATAATACAAGTTAGGACGGTTAAACGAAGCCTTGAAAACCTTAGCCTGACTGATGCGAAGGTTTTTCATGATGTCTTCTTGAACTTTTGGTGTTGCCGTAGCCGTCAGGGCTATAATGGGTATATTTTGTTCAAATTGTTCGAGGATAAATCGAAGGTTTCGATATTCAGGTCTGAAATCGTGTCCCCATTCAGAAATACAATGTGCTTCATCAACTGCTAAAAAAGAAATATTTACCGTTTTAAAAAAATCAATGGTTTCTTGCTTTGATAAAGATTCCGGAGCAACGTATAGCAATTTTGTAACTCCGTTGACAATATCATTTTTAACCTGGGTTATTTCAGATTTATTCAACGAAGAATTCAGAACATGAGCAATTCCGTTTTCTGAGGATATTCCGCGTATGGCGTCTACTTGATTTTTCATCAAAGCAATCAATGGAGACACCACTATGGCTGTACCCTCCTGCGTCAAAGCTGGAAGTTGATAGCACAGTGACTTTCCTCCTCCTGTTGGCATTATCACAAAACAGTTTTTCTGTCGAAGAAGTTCTAAAATGACACTTTCTTGTAAACCTTTAAAGGTAGAAAAACCAAAGTGATGTTTTAATGCTTTTTTAATTTCACTGGAATTCATTAAGATTTGTAGGAATTAATTTTCTTTAACAATTTGTCTCTAATATACCCTTTTTTATTGACCATTCCAAAACTAAATAGAAACTAAAAGATAATTATTGATAAAAAAAAGGTTAATTTGATTGTTTGTCTTAAGAAACCAATTAGTTTTTGATATTTTTGCGAAGTTAAAAAAAATTGAATATTTAGAAATTATAAATGAGTGTAAATCCAAAGGATGAAATGTCGTTTTTAGATCACCTTGAAGAATTGAGATGGCATTTAATACGTTCTGTTCTTGCAATTCTTGTTGTAGCGACTATTGCTTTTATTTTTAAAGGATTTATTTTTGACGTACTTCTTTTTGGACCTAAAAATAAAGATTTTATTACCTATCGTTGGTTTTGTAGTATTTCCCAAAGTTTAGGACAAGGCAGTAGTTTTTGTATCGATGAATTGCCCTTTAGAATACAAAGCAGAACCATGGCAGGTCAGTTTTCGGCCCATTTATGGACTTCCATACTAGCAGGTTTCATCATATCCTTTCCCTATATTTTATTTGAATTTTGGCGATTTATCAGTCCAGGTCTATACGATAAAGAGCGTAAAAACGCAAGAGGTTTTATTTTTATAGCCTCCATATTATTTTTTATTGGTGTTCTTTTTGGTTATTATATTGTAACCCCATTGTCAATCAATTTCTTGGGAAATTATTCAGTAAGCAGTGAAATTTTTAACGATTTTGATTTAAATAGTTATATAGGTTTACTTCGCGCATCTGTTTTGGCTTCCGGAATTATTTTTGAATTGCCTATCATTGTTTACTTTTTAACTCGTGTAGGTATTGTTACTCCAGAATTTCTTAGAAAAAATAGAAAAATTTCACTAGTGGTTGTTCTAAGTCTATCGGCAATTATAACACCACCGGATATTGCCAGCCAAATTATTGTCAGTATTCCCATTTTAATACTTTACGAAGTCAGTATTCTTATTGCTCGAATCGTAACCCGCAACCAAGATAAAGCTCTCAAAAATGTCTGATCTAGTAACTGAATTTAACGACTACAGAAACCGGATGAATGAGCGTTTGATGCGTGACTCATCCAAAACCCTAAAACGGATTTTTAGCCTTGATAATCAAGCTTACAACCAAGGCGAATTGGATGTCGCTACCAAGGAACTCCTAGGTCTAGTCGCTTCGGCTGTCCTTCGTTGCGATGATTGTGTAAAATATCATCTCGAGAATTGTTATCAGGAAAAACTTTCAAAAAAAGCGGTGATGGAAGCACTGGATATTGCCACACTGGTAGGCGGTACTATTGTCATTCCCCATTTGAGAAGAGCTTACGAATATTGGGAACTATTGGAAACCAAAAATGGATAAGGATGCAACTTAGAGCAGAGGGCATAGAGAAAGCTTATAAAGGGCGAAAAGTGGTCAAGGGCATTTCGCTTCAAGTAACTCAGGGTGAAATTGTAGGTCTATTGGGTCCTAATGGAGCAGGGAAGACCACATCCTTTTATATGATCGTTGGTTTGGTTAAACCCAATTCGGGTTCTATTTTTTTAGACGATCAGGAAATTACCAAATTTCCAATGTACAAAAGAGCACAACAAGGAATCGGATATTTAGCACAGGAGGCATCTGTTTTTAGAAAATTGAGTGTGGAAGAAAATATTTTAAGTGTACTCCAAATGACAGAGCTCAGCAAAACAGCTCAAAAAGATAAAATGGAATCTCTGTTAGAAGAATTTGGTTTGAATCACATTCGGAAAAACAGAGGCGATCTTCTCTCCGGAGGCGAACGTAGAAGAACCGAAATCGCGAGAGCACTTGCCACAGACCCTAAGTTTGTGTTGTTGGATGAGCCTTTTGCAGGAGTAGATCCGGTAGCAGTAGAAGATATTCAGCGGATTGTTGCGCATTTAAAAAAGAAAAATATCGGAATTTTGATTACGGACCACAATGTACAGGAAACTCTTGCTATTACCGATAAAACTTACCTAATGTTCGAAGGTAGTATTTTAAAAGCAGGAACTCCAGACGAGTTGGCATCTGACGAAATGGTCCGTAAAGTCTATCTCGGTCAAAATTTTGAATTGCGTAAAAAGAAATTATCATTCTAAAAACGACTAAAGTTTTTATGACTCTAACATTGAGAAAACCTCAAATCAAAGAATACAATAAGGTAAATCAATTAATCATTGATGCATTTAAAACCAAAAACGATCCCATTCAAATTGATTTCTTTGAAAACCCAAACATAATTTGTTTGGTGGCATTGGATGATTCAGAAATAGTAGGAACAGCATCGCTTCATATTATTCAAAAAAGTAATCGGAAAATGGGATTAATCGAAGATGTAGTTACCCACCCCAAACATCAAGGTAAGGGAGTTGGAAGGCAACTTGTAACGGAATTAATTAAAAAAGCAAAAAAGTATGGATGCTATAAAACCATCCTGAATTGCACACCGGAAAATGTATTTTTTTATCAAAAATTAGGATTTTCTCAAGAACAACTTCAAATGACTGTCAGACAATAAATAAAGAAATTATGTGTGGAATCGTATCCTATATTGGAACAAAAAAAAATGCACTTCCCATTGTTTTAGAAGGGCTTCAAAGGCTGGAATACAGAGGCTATGATAGTGCTGGGATTTATGCCAATAATCAAACGGAAGAATTAACAAAACGAGTAACTGGAAAAGTGGCTAATTTGAAGAAATTATGTTCCGGATCAACAGCTACCTACTCTATAGGAATGGGTCATACTCGATGGGCAACGCACGGTAAACCCACGGAGAATAACGCCCATCCTCATCATTCAAATAATGGAGAACTGGTCCTAATTCACAATGGAATCATTGAAAATTATGACGCCATAAAGGATGATCTTATAAGCCGTGGATACCATTTTCATTCGGATACCGATACGGAAGTATTGGTCAATCTGTTTCAGGAAATTCAACTCGATAAAAATGTCTCTTTACGTGATGCGGTTCAGATTGGATTGAACAAAGTTATTGGAGCTTACGGCATAGTTGTGTTTGATAAAAAAAATCCCGAGGAAATTATAGTCGCTCGACTGGGAAGTCCATTGGCTGTTGGTCTTGGAGAAGAAGAGTTTTTTGTAGGTTCGGACGCAACTCCCTTTTTGGATCATACCAAACAAGTGGTTTATCTAGACGATTTTGAAATGGCGACGCTCAATCCTAAAAAAGAACTTGAGATCATCAACAGCAAAAAAAATGAATCTGTAATCACCCGTATCAACCAATTGGATTTTGATTTAGAACACATTCAAAAAGGAGGATATGAACACTTTATGCTCAAGGAAATTTATGAGCAACCTCAAGCCATTGAAAATACGCTGAGGGGTAGAATCAACCTAGAAAAAACAGCGGTTCAACTGGAGAGTGTTCTCAAGTTTAAGGATCAGTTTGTCAATGCCAATCGAATTATTTTTTTGGGTTGTGGAACATCCTGGCACGCCGGTCTGTTAGGAGAATACCTCCTAGAAAAGATTACTCGAATACCTACCGAGGTTGAATACGCATCGGAATTCAGGTATCGAGATCCCATTATTCAGGAAAATGACATCGTTATTCCAATCTCTCAATCCGGAGAAACTGCCGACACTTTAGCAGCCTTAAAAATTGCCAAAGAACGTGGTGCTTTCATTTATGGGATTTGTAATGTTGTAGGGTCTTCCATATCCAGAGAGACGCATTCAGGTATGTACACCCATGCGGGACCCGAAATTGGAGTCGCTTCAACAAAAGCCTTTACCACCCAGATAACAGCCATTCAACTACTTGCCATTCAAATTGCTCAAATAAGAAATTGTATCAGCGATTCAGATCGTAAAGATTTTATAAACGAGCTGAGAAATGTGCCCAAAAAAATGAGTCAGTTTTTAGGGAATTTCGATTCGATCAAAACATTGGCTTCAGAATACTATCAATCGTCCAACATGCTCTATTTAGGTCGTGGCTATAACTTCCCAGTTGCTCTGGAGGGAGCCTTAAAGCTGAAAGAAATATCTTATATCCATGCGGAAGGTTACCCAGCAGCTGAAATGAAACACGGACCCATCGCTCTGATTGATGAGGACATGCCTGTGATTGTCATTGCCACTCGAAAAGGACATTACGAAAAAATTGTTTCTAACGTTCAAGAGATTAAATCTCGAAACGGAAATATTTTAGCCATCGTGTCCGAGGAAGACCAGTCTATCAAAAAACTATCGGATTTTTGCATCGAAATTCCTGAGTCGTCAGAGTTTTTTACTCCTTTATTTGCTACCATTCCACTACAGCTAATCTCCTATTATATTGCAGTTTTAAGAGGATGTAATGTGGATCAACCTAGGAATTTGGCGAAATCTGTTACGGTAGAGTAGTTTGAAAGAATCGATCTTCCTCCCCCCATGGTTTTGAAGTCCTTAAATTCTTAATAAGTAGGAACTGAAATAGTTCATGGAAGTACCTTTAAGAAGTCATACGTTCATTCTTTATAAAAAAAGATCCAATTAAGGAGTTGAAGATGAGTAGAGAAAAGATTATATAGGTTTCCCAACCCAATTGAATACTATTTTGAAAACCTTTTAATGTAGAATAAACTCATAATAATAAAACCCACAAAATAGAGTAAATATGGACTGACTTGATGAGGAAAAAAAACTTTGGTTAGATAGGTCAATATAACACCCCCCAAATGAAACATAGAAGAGTTTTTTATTTAGAATTTTTATAAATACAACAAACACTAAAATAAATTGAATCTAATTTTTGATGTTAGAAAATAGACTTTAACACTAGTAAACTACTTAATTTCAGTTATTTATATGTTGAACAAATACCATCTCGTTAATTGAAAACCAAAAAAAAGTGACAAGTCGAATGTTATAGATTGATATCATACGTTAACTAAAACTACTTTTGATTAAATTTAGAACAAGATAAAGCAAAATCAAAATAGGGATGGCCGCCCATTGCAAAAAGTAAAAAACAGGAATAGCCATTACAACAAGAACAATTTGATAGCTATATTCATCCCATGTAAAGGACTTGATTTTAAAAGAAAACAAAGGCAACCTAACATTCATTATTACAGCAGAAAATACAGAAATCACGATCAAGGCTGGATAAGAAGCTAAAAAGGGCTTAATAAAACCAAACATTGGATGCTCAATCATCAGTGGAAGAGAGACAATAAATAGAGCGTTGGCAGGAGCTGGAAGCCCTTTAAACTCATACCGTTGTTCTAGGTCAATATTAAAGTTGGACAGTCGAATGGCAGAGCCCAGAGATATTAGAAAACCAATCAATGCAACTGGAGCCATAGAGAAAATAAACTCATTCCCAAATAAAGTCAATGCGTAATCCGTTTCTCTTACACCTACTTGCAAAAACATTTTGTACATTACCACTCCAGGCGCAATTCCACTAGTTATCAAATCTGCCATAGAATCAAACTGTAAGCCAAAGTTACTCTCCACTTTTAACAAACGGGCAAAGAATCCATCGAATAAATCAAAAAAAGCTCCTAACAGAACCATTAAAAAAGCTGCCTCAAATAAATTTTTGAAGGCCAGATAGGCTGCAAAGCAACCACAAAGGAAATTAAAAGACGTAAATAGGTTAGGAATATTTCTTTTGAGAATGTGCACCAATAAATTTTTAAATTTTTTACAATATAGTAATTGAATTATCATCTAAAAATTTAATTTCGTACAAAATGTCAAAGACCACCCAACATTTTCAACTCTCACTGAGTTCAGGGCTTCTCCTCGGACTTGCATGGCCCACAAA
>JAYNHN010000093.1:0-1277 GCA_038108035.1 Flavobacteriaceae bacterium | reverse complement strand
TAATTTTTATAGCGCTAATCCCTTTATTTTACCTCGAAGAATCGATTAGGAATGATGACCAAAAAAGAAAAGGTTTTCGCCTTTTTGGATACAGCTATTTGACATTTTTAATCTGGAATTTGATTACTACGTGGTGGTTGATCAATTCTACTGTCTTTGGAATGCTCTTTGCGAATCTTTGCAACAGTCTTTTTTACGCCCTTCTTTTTACTTGCTTTTTTTGGGCTAAAGGAAGGCTCCCCTACCGCAGTTCCTATTGGTTTTTAATCTCAATTTGGCTGACTTTTGAAAAAATCCATCTCCTATGGGACTTCTCGTGGTCATGGTTGAACTTGGGTAATGTTTTTTCTGAAAAAATATATTGGATTCAATGGTATGAATACACCGGTACATTTGGGGGATCATTCTGGGTATTGAGTCTTAACGTCTGGTTGTTTTTCATCCTCAAAAGTTATTCTCAAACCCGTTCTTTTAAATCCCTTTTCCGAAAAATTACTTATCCCCTATTGTCAATTGCCTTACCCATTGCCGTTTCTCTCTACCTCTATCAACGAGTTGAAACTCCGAAAAAAAGTATTGAAGTTATTATGGTTCAACCCAATATAGATCCGTATGATGAAAAATACCGTCTGTCTAATTCTGTACTTGCAAAACAGTTATTTGAACAAATACAACCTTATATAAGCACATCAACAGATTATATTCTGGCACCTGAAACATATTTTGCCGAAGGTTATGGAGAAGAGTTGAAAAATTTCCCCCAAACAACATTACATCAAAAGATCCAACAAGAATTGGCGGATTATCCCAAAACGCAACTCATCACTGGGATTCAGTTTTATGATGTCTTCGTTCAAAACGAAGCACCCTCCTTAACTGCCAATTTAGCTCGAAAAGGATTGTGGATAGAATATTATAACAGTGCCCTGGCAGAATCAAAGAAAGATAATCCTGTCTATTACCATAAATCTAAACTTGTAGTGGGAGTAGAAAACATGCCATTTAAAAGTATTTTAAACCCGCTTTTGGGAGATGTGATGCTTGACTTAGGAGGAACCGTAGCCAGTCGAGTAACTCAAGAAAATCGATCGACATTTACACATCCCATTCTCCAAGAAAAAGCGGCACCTATCATTTGTTGGGAGTCTATTTTTGGAGAATTTGTAACAGGCTATATTAAGGAAGGTGCCACTTTTTTGGCGGTACTTTCAAATGACGCTTGGTGGGGCGAAACACCTGGACATCGTCAATTGTTGAGCTATACCCGCCTACGAGCC
>JAYNHN010000092.1:0-9085 GCA_038108035.1 Flavobacteriaceae bacterium | reverse complement strand
TAACGGTGTTAAAACCACTCAAATTGTTACCTTATTGGGTGTTTTTGTTGCTGCAGCTTTTAGAATGATCCCTTCTATCAACAGAATTTTAAGTGCTCTGCAGAATATAAAATACTATGGGGCAACTGTCAATAAAATATATGATCAAATCATCGGATTTGATTTCTCTAAATCAAATAAAAACAGCAAAGAATTTGCCTTCGATAAAGAAATAAAATTAGAGGATATACAATTCTCCTACAAGGAGAAAATAATCTTAAATTCAATAAATCTAAAAATTAAAAAAGGAACCACTATCGGTATAGTTGGAGCCTCTGGTTCAGGAAAAAGTACTTTAGTGGATCTGATCAATGGGCTACTCAAACCAACTAAAGGGACAATAACTGTTGACGGGATACAAATTGATGAATTCATCAAGTCATGGCAACAAACGATTGGTTATGTGGGTCAAGAAATCTTTTTAATAGATGATACCATCAAAGCCAATATTGCTTTTGGTATGAGTGATCAAGAGATAAATATGGATAGCGTATATAAGGCATTAGAAGCGGCACAACTTTCCTCATTTATTGATGAATTAGAGCTTGGAATAGAAACTAAGGTGGGGGAAAGGGGAATTCAACTCTCAGGAGGACAAAAACAACGAATAGGAATTGCAAGAGCATTATACCAAAATCCAAGTGTATTGATTTTCGATGAGGCTACTGCTTCATTGGATAATGAAACTGAAAAGCATGTGATGAATTCGATTTATAACTTAAAACAAGATAAAACCATGATCATTATTGCACATCGGATTTCTACACTACAGGATTGTGATCAAGTTTATGAGATCAAAAATGGAAAAATAAAATTAAAAGAACTGGAATGGGCAAAAACATCATAGGGGTAATTGGCTTGGGATATGTTGGCTTACCCTTGTCAATAGCTTTTTCAAAAAAATACAAGACTTTTGGTTTTGATACCAATAGCAAAAGGGTTGAACAGCTCAATAATGGCATTGATACAACCAATGAGGCAGATATAGGAAACTTAACTAAACAATTAAATCAAGGTTTAGAAATAGTAAGTACTATTGAATCTATTAAAGACTGTAACGTTTTTATAGTTACTGTTCCCACTCCGATTACTAGCTTTAAAACTCCCGATCTTAGTTTTTTAGAGTCTGCATCTAGCTCGCTAGGAAAAATTTTAAAAAAGGGAGATATCGTCATTTATGAAAGTACGGTTTATCCTGGTTGTACTGAAGAGGACTGCGTTCCAATTTTAGAAAAAACATCCGGATTGAAATTTAACAAAGATTTCTTTTGCGGATATTCCCCAGAAAGAATTAATCCAGGTGATAAGATAAATACATTAACTAAGATCAAAAAAGTCACCTCTGGATCAACTCCTGCTATTGCTGAGAAGGTCGATCAACTTTATGCCTCTATCATTGAAGCCGGTACCCACAAGGCCTCATCTATTAAAGTAGCGGAAGCTTCTAAGGCCATTGAAAATGCGCAAAGGGATCTGAACATATCATTTGTGAACGAATTGGCATTGATCTTTGATAGGATAGGTATCGATACCACAGAGGTGATTGAAGCGGCGGCTACCAAATGGAATTTTCTCAAGTTTAAACCCGGTTTGGTAGGCGGTCATTGCATCAGTGTAGATCCTTATTATTTGGCGCATAAGGCTGAAAGTTTGGGTTATTATCCTGAGGTGATACTTTCGGGGAGAAGGGTCAATGACAATATGGGAATTTTTGCTGCCAACAAAGCAGTAAAATTAATGAACCAGAAAGGGATTCCTGTAAGGGGTGCCAAGGCACTTCTTTTAGGCATTACTTTTAAAGAAAATTGTCCAGACATCCGTAATTCCAAAGTACCCGACATTTACAATGAATTAAAAAGTTTTGGGATGACAGTTTCAATTTATGATCCTCACGCTAATAGTGATGAGGTTGATAAAGAATTTGGAATCAAAATGGTTTCAAATATAAACCAATATGATGTCATCTTACTAACTGTTGCTCATGACGAATTTTTAAGACTTGATTTAAATGAATTAAAAAATCAAAAGAAGTCAGTGGTTTATGACCTCAAATCAGTTTTGGACATTAATCAAGTTGATTCAAGACTATAGGATTATGAAGAATTATTTTGCACACGAAACAGCGGTTATAGATAATGATTGCTCCATTGGACAGAATACAAAGATTTGGCATTTTTCTCATATCATGTCCCATGCACAGTTGGGTGATAACTGTAACATTGGCCAAAATGTAGTCGTTTCTCCAGAAGTAATTCTTGGAAACAATGTCAAAGTTCAGAACAATGTTTCCATTTATACAGGCGTGGTGTGTGAAGATGATGTTTTTTTGGGTCCCTCTATGGTTTTTACCAACATCACCAACCCCAGATCGGCGGTTGTTCGTAGGGATCAATACGTTACGACTTTGGTTAAAAAAGGAGCTACCATAGGAGCCAATGCCACCGTTGTTTGTGGAAATGAATTGGGAGCCTATTGTTTGATTGGCGCTGGTGCGGTAGTAACCAAACCCGTTCTACCCTACGCTTTGGTAGTAGGCAATCCCGCCAAGCAAATCGGTTGGGTAAGTGAATATGGCCATCGTTTAGAATTCGACAAAAATAACTTTGCCAATTGCCCAGAGAGTGGCGAAAAATATATTTTAATAGCTAATTCAGTTAAAAAAGAATGAAAAATTTTGTACTCATAGGCGCTGCAGGATATATTGCCCCGCGGCATATGAAAGCCATTAAGGAAACGGGTAATAATCTTATTGCTGCATACGATCCTTATGATGGCATTGGGATCATGGATAGTTATTTTCCTCAGGCCAGTTTTTTTACCGAGTTTGAACGTTTCGATAGGCACATTGAAAAACTAAAAAGAGAAGGAACCAAGGTAGATTATGTCGCCATCTGTTCCCCAAATTACCTCCACGATTCCCATATTCGTTATGGACTTCGGATAGGTGCTGATGTAATCTGCGAAAAGCCTTTGGTGCTCAATCCTTGGAATATAGATGCCTTGGTGGAGTTGGAGGAAGAGTATCCCAACAAGGTCAATACCATCCTTCAATTACGCCACCATGAGACCATTTTAGCACTAAAAGATAAAATCGATAACGGTTCAAAAGAAAAAATTTACAACATTGATTTGACCTATATTACTTCCCGAGGGAATTGGTATTATACCTCTTGGAAAGGAGATGCGTCCAAATCCGGAGGAATTGCTACCAATATCGGGGTTCACTTTTTTGATATGCTCCAGTGGATATTTGGGCCCATGCAGGATTTTTCTGTTCATACCAAGACTCAAGATACCAATGCAGGCACCCTAACATTTCAACAAGCCAAGGTGAATTGGTATTTGAGTATCAATGCAGAAAATTTACCAAAATCTGCCAAGGAAAAGGGATTTTCTACCTTTAGAACCCTGTCCATAGAGGGAGAGGAAATCGAATTTAGTAAGGGTTTTACGGATCTTCATACCGTGAGTTATCAAAAAATACTTGAAGGAAAGGGATATGGACTATCAGATGCTAAAAATTCAATCGAAATAGTAAGTCAAATAAGAAATAAGAAATAAAATGGAGATTAAAGACTCAAAAATATTGGTTATAGGAGGAGCAGGTTTTATAGGAAGCTTCGTAGTAGCTGAATTACTAAAGTATCCAGTAAAGGAAGTTGTTATCTATGACAATTTTGCTAGAGGTAAAAAGCAATATCTTGATAAGCAATTAGAAGATCCAAGATGCAGTCTTTTTCCATTTGGTGGAGACATAAGAGAAATTGACATTTTGGATACAGCAGTCTCCGGAAAAGATTACGTAATAAGTTTAGCTGCAATGTGGCTTTTACACTGTAAAGATTATCCAAGAACTGCCTTTGATGTTAATATAGCGGGTACATTTAATATTCTGGAGGCATGTGTAAAACATAAAGTAAAAAAATTGATTTGGTCCTCTTCAGCTTCAGTATATGGGGATGCCCTTGAGCTACCAATGACTGAAGAACATCCTTTTAATAATAGAAATTTTTACGGTGCATCAAAAATCGCTGGTGAAGCTATGGCAATGGCTTTTCATGATCGTTATGGATTGGATGTAATTGGTTTAAGATATATGAATGTTTATGGGCCTCATCAAGACCAAACTGCTGCTTATACAGGAGTAGTTCCTATTATGTTAAACAAGATTGAAGCCAATGAAGCCCCCGTGATTAATGGAGACGGGTCTCAGGCCTATGATTTTATCTATGTAGAAGACGTAGCCAAAGCCAATGTTCAGGCATTATTGAGCGATCAGCCCTTTGGTATGTATAATGTAGGAACTCAAGTGCAAACTACTATAAATGAGTTATGCAATCTAATTTTAGAATTAAAAAGATCTGATCTTAAAGTGAAATATAATCCATATTCAGAAAATGACGCTAGAGCTATGGTGAAAAACAGAATTGGATCAAGGGTCAAAGCTGAAAAGGAGATTGGATTTTTATATAGTTATGGTTTAAAAGAAGGTCTCCAAAAATTAATTGATTGGAGAATTGAGACGGGAATTGACATTAAATAAGTAATGGAAAAAAAGTATAATAACATAATTTTTTTCGATGGCGTATGTAATGTTTGTGATAAAACAGTTGATTTTATCTTAACTAAAGATAAAATCAATAAATTTTTTTATTCGTCTTTACAATCAGATTTTTCAAAGAGTTTTTTCAAATCAAAAAATGAAAAACTAAATTTTGAGTCGATAGTTGTATATACTGATGATAAATTTCTTTATAAATCTAGAGGTATGATTTATATTTTAAAAAATCTTGGTGGATTTCCAAGAATTATAGGTTTTTTACTTGGTATTTTTCCAAAATTCATCACAGATTATTTTTATAGCCTTTTTGCTAAATATAGGTATAAACTTTTTGGGAAAATGGATGTATGCAAAATTCCAACAGAAGATCATATTTCCAGATTCTATGAATAGAATATTAAACATCAAGGGATATAAAGAAACGTTTGTTGTTTTATATCAACAATTTATACCGAACTGTTTTTTAATAAGAAATTAAATTGTAAAGATTATTGCTACAGAATTTTGGTTTGAAAAAAAATAAAAATATCAAGTAATTAAAGTATAAAAAACGATTAAAATTTGAGAAAAATTGCTGTTGTTGGTGGAGGAATTATAGGACTTGCGATTGCTTATAAATTAAGTTTTAAGAATAAAGTTGTTGTTTTTGAAAAAGAGAAGATTGAGGGTTTTCACCAATCAGGAAGAAATAGTGGAGTATTGCATTGTGGATTATCCTATACTCCTGGTTCTTTAAAAGCAGAACTTTCTGTAAAAGGTATAAGAGAAATGATTGATTTTGCTATAAAGAATGAGATTGATCATGATATATGCGGTAAAGTTGTTGTAGCAACAAATAAAAAAGAAGTCACCGAATTAGAAAAATTAGCTGTTAAGGGGGGAAAAAATGGATTAAAAGGGTTAAGATATTTAACAAACCAAGAATTAAAACTAAGGGAGCCCAATGTAGTAGCTAAAAAAGCCTTAATGGTTCCAGAAGAAGGTATAATTGATTATAAAGCAGTAATGAGTTCTTTGGTTAATTTGATAAAACAAAATAATGGAGAGGTAGTTCTAAATTTTGAGGTAAATAAAATAACGGAACATAAAAATAAGATACAAATACAGGGGAATAGTGATTATGAATTTAATAAACTTATAGCTTGTGGCGGACTATGGAGTGATAAGTTATTTTCAAAATCAACTTTAGAAAAATCTCCATTAAAAATAATTCCTTTTCGTGGGGAGTATTTAAAATTCAAAAAGGAGTTTAATGAAGTCATAAATCATTTGGTTTACCCAGTTCCAGATTCAAATTTCCCGTTTTTGGGAGTCCATTTTACGAGAATGATAGATGGATCAAAGGAGGTTGGTCCAAACGCTGTTTTAGCACTAAAAAGAGATGGTTATTCAAATACAAGTTTTTCATTAAATGATGCTGTAAATAGTTTAAGTTACCCTGGTCTTTTAAGATTTATAACTAAAAATTTTGCCTTTTCAATGAATGAATTTAAATCCTCATTTTTTAAATCTTCTTTTATAGCCAAAGCCCAGAAAATGATTCCAGATGTAAACTCTAAAATGTTGGAGCGAAGCCCATCAGGTATAAGGGCTCAGGCTGTATCTATTAATGGTGATTTATTAATGGATTTTAATGTTGAAAAAAAAGGAAATCAAATCCATATATTAAATGCACCGAGCCCAGGTGCGACCTCTGCTTTAGCAATTGCCTCTCATATTATTGATAATTATGTTTGAGTAAAAATGGAAAAAAGGAATATACCAATATCAATTCCTGTTATGGGAGATGAAGAACTAGAGGCTTTGAAAGGCCCAATTCAAACCGGATGGTTAACATCTGGGCCAAAAGTTCGAGAGTTTGAAAATGAGTTTGCTAAAAGCCATAATGTTAAACACGCTATTGCGGTCACCAGCGCTACAACAGCTTTGCATTTGGCATTAGTAGCTTTAAATATTGGCCCTGATGATGAAGTAATTATTCCGGCATTTACTTGGGTTTCAACAGCAAATGTAGTTTTGTATCAAAGAGCAAAAGTAGTTTTTTGTGATATTGATCCAGATACCTTTAATATTGATCCAATAAAATTAAAAGATAAAATAACTACAAAAACTAAGGCAATTATGGTTGTTCATCTTTTTGGATTATGTGCGCCAATGGATGAAATAAAAAAAGTTGCTGGGGACATCCCATTGGTCGAGGATGGTGCCTGTGCTGCAGGAGCAGCCTATAATGAAATTTATGCAGGAGGACTAGGTTTAATTGGATGCTTTTCCTTTCACCCAAGAAAATCAATTACCACCGGCGAGGGAGGCATGATTACTACGAATGACAATGAGATAGCTGAAAATATTAAAGTTTTAAGAAATCATGGCGCCTCAATTTCTGAGGAACAAAGACACCAAGGGGACAAACCTTATTTATTGCCCGATTTTAACGTATTAGGGTTTAATTACAGAATGACTGATTTACAAGGCGCATTAGGTGGTGTACAGCTAAAAAAGTTGGAAAAATTTATTGAGCAAAGAAAAAAATGGGCACAATATTATATCAATGAATTATCGAGTTTAGAATGGCTAAAACTTCCAATACACTCTGAAAAATACAAACACGGTTGGCAAAGTTTTGTTATGCTCGTTGATGAAAGTAAATCTCCGATGTCTAGAAATCAAATCATGGAGAAATTACAAAAACAAGGAATTTCTACTAGGCCAGGAACTCATGCGGTTCATATGTTAAATTATTATTCAAATAAATTTTCCATCTTGCCAGAGGATTTTCCCGGAGCACAGATTGCCAATAATTATTCAATTTCAATCCCATTGCATAATAAAATGGAAAAGGAAGATTTTGATTATATAATTTATCATTTAAAAAATTTAGTATAAATGTGTGGTATACTAGGTGTATATAATCTCAAGGGTAATAATGTTGACAAAGAGTCAACTATTCTGATGGGCAATGAGTTAAATCACAGAGGTCCTGATGGAGATGGGAAATATTTTGAAAATAATATTGGCCTTATTCACAAACGTCTTGCAATTCTTGATACTTCTGAAAATGGTAAACAACCTATGCATTCCAAAGATGGAAATTGGGTAATAACTTATAATGGGTGTATTTACAATTTTAAAGAATTAAGAAAGGAATTAATTTCCTTAGGTCATAGCTTCAATTCAGAATCAGATACCGAAGTTATAGTTGAGGGTTTAAGCGCCTATGGAATCAAATATTTTGAACGATTCAATGGAATGTTTGCCATAGGGGCATGGAATAAAAAAGAAAAAAAATTATACATCTCAAGAGATAGATATGGTATAAAACCGCTTTATTATTGGTTTAATGGTGAAATATTAGTTTTTGCTTCAGAAATCAAAGCAATTATAAAACATCCTGAATATAAAATTGATGTTGATTTAGATGCATTGAATGAATATTTTACTTTTCAAAACATTTTTTCATTTAATACCCTATTTAAGGGTGTCAATATGTTGCCTCCAGCAAATACAATTCATATTGATAATAATACAAAAATCATTACTCACAACTCATGGTGGGATTTTGATTTTACTGTAGAAAATAAAAATGACTTTAATACTGCTAAGGAGCAAACTAAATTTCTTTTTGAGCAAGCAGTCAAAAGACAATTGGTTTCAGATGTTCCAGTAGGATCCTATCTTTCTGGCGGAATGGATTCAGGATCAATTACTGCAATTGCATCAAGTAAAATAAATAGATTATCAACTTTTACTTGTGGATTCGACATGAGCGAAGTTAGTGGTAGAGAAGCAAATTTTGATGAGCGAAGAGATGCTGAATTAATGGCAAATCATAACAAAACTGAGCATTTTCAGCAAGTAATCAATGCAGGTGATATAAAATGGTCTTTACCAAAATTGGTTTATCATTTAGAGGATTTGAGAGTTGGGATGTCTTACCCAAACTTTTATATTGCAAGATTAGCTTCAAAATTCGTTAAAGTTTGTCTTCAGGGAACAGGAGGAGATGAACTCTTTGGTGGGTACCCTTGGAGATATTTCAAGATTTTTGACTCAAAAAACAAGCAACACTTCTTTAATCAATATTATGATTATTGGCAAAGACTTGTAAAAGACGATGAAAAAAAAGAATTATTTAATAAAAATGTAGTTTCTAAAATTGATTTAAACGCTCCTAAGAAAACATTAGAAAGAGTTTTTACTTTCAATGATAAATTGGCTTACAGTACTCCAAAAGATCATATAAATAATGCTTTATATTTTGAAATTAAAACTTTTTTATCTGCATTATTCTTAGTAGGGGACAAATTGTCAATGGCAAATGGTTTAGAGGAAAGATTTCCATTCATGGACAATGATTTGGTTGATTTTGCAATGAAAATACCCTTAGAGTATAAGCTTGATAAATTACATGATAGAATAACTGAAATTGATGAAAATGACACTCAAAAGCACAAAAAATATAGAAGAACCAGTGAGGGGAAAAAT
>JAYNHN010000091.1:0-9342 GCA_038108035.1 Flavobacteriaceae bacterium | reverse complement strand
CTCCTATATCGATCAACATATAATCCTCAGGAACTTCTCTTAGGGTACCGACCTTGGCAATCTCATGGATGAGTGCTTCCTCAAAAATATTACCAAAAAGCTGTTTGAGCTCTAAAATCATGATTGATTTTCTTTGGTTAACATTTTAGAAAGTTACAATATTTCCGGGGTTTAAAAACAGTATTTTTATTCAGAACCTTATACTTTTGTTTAAACGTTTCAAAAAAAATACAGTCTAAGCCCTTAAACTACATGAATATTGAAAACGACTCTTCTCCCATTGTGTTTTACTTTTTGTTTTGTCCTTCTCCAGGCGCAACAAAACAGCTTTGAAATAACAGGATCTGTAATTGATCTGGCCACAAAGCAACCCATTCCTTTTGCTACTATTTTGGTGGGGGAAAAGGCTACCCTCCAACCCCTAACTGGGGTTACAACAATGGATGACGGATCCTTTACAGTGCTATCTCCCTCTGACGACATTTATGTTGAGATCAGTTTTATAGGCTATGAACCTGTGAGACTTGAAAACATTGCAACAAAAGGAAAGCTTATGGATATTGGGACCATAGCCCTGAGCGAACAGTCTGAAATGTTGAATGAGGTGGAGGTAAGCGGGGAAAAATCCACCATGGAGTTTAAGTTGGACAAACGGGTATTTAATGTGGGAAAAGATTTGAGCAGCACCGGGGCAAGTGCCTTGGAGGTTTTGGACAATGTTCCCTCTGTTACCGTAAGTATTGAGGGGCAAGTCAGACTTAGGGGCAACGCTGGTGTTCAAATTTTGATCAACGGAAAACCCTCTGTACTGACCTCTGAGGGAGGAAATGCTTTAGGATCCATTACTGCCGAGATGATTGAAAAAGTCGAAGTAATCACCAATCCCTCTGCCAAGTATGAAGCAGAAGGAACAGCAGGAATCATAAATATAGTAATCAAAAAAGATGAAAGGAAGGGGATCAACGGTTCTTTTACCCTCAACTATGGGCAACCGGACAACAACAGTGTCGGCCTGAGTCTCAATCGACGTACCGAAAAGTTTAATCTCTTTACTCAAATAGGATATGGATCAAGAAGTTATCCCCGAGAGAGTAAGAACAAGAACGACAACTTTTTGACCAACACTCAGGTATTGACTGAGGGAACTCAGTACCGAAACGAAGAATTTTACAACATCATACTGGGAACAGATTATTACATCAATCCCCAAAATGTAATCACCCTGTCCGGTTTTTATGCTTTTGAAGCAGAAGATCAGCCTTCGGACACCCATGTCAAGCAGTATAAAAACAATACCCAATTAACCTCAGAATGGAACCGCGAGGAAATAACAACAGCCGGCAATCCCAAATATCAATATGAGTTGATTTATAAGAGAGATTTTTTGGATGATGAAGATCACGACTTGATTTTCAGTGCTACCGGAAATCTGTTCAGCAAAGATCAAAGTTCGGAATTCTTCAATACGACCGTATTGGGCTCCGACACCTTTGACGATCAACAGACGAGCACTTTTTTTCGCGAAGCGGTTCATACTTTCAAATTGGATTATACCCATCCCTTTGGAGAGGAATGGACCCTAGAGGGAGGCTTTCAATATGCCAACAATGATGTGAGTAATGATTTTGAAGTCAAGGACGAATTGGACGGTCAATGGGTGGTCGATGCCGGTTTGACCAATGTATTTGAATTCGTTCAAGGAGTTTTGGGCGTCTATGGAATGGCGGCCTATGAATCGGATACCTGGGGAGCCCAGTTGGGCCTGAGGACTGAAAATACCCAAATCAATACCCGTTTGGTCAATTCCAACCAAAAAAACAATCAAAACTTTACCGATTTGTTTCCTTCCATAAATACCTCATATAAGTTCAACACGAATTTTTCCCTACAAGCGGGATATTCCAGAAGGATTTACCGACCGCGATTGTGGGACCTGAACCCATTCTTCAACATTCGCAACAGTTTTAACTACAGAAAAGGAAACCCCGATCTGAAATCAGAATATTCAGACTCCTATGAAATATCGGCCATATACCTCAAGGGAATCACTTCACTAAACATGAGTTTATACCAGTTGTATACCACCAATACCATCGAATCGGTCACTACATTTCAAAACAACATCAGTGTGAGTGGGCCCGAAAACTTGGGAACCAAAAGGGTAAATGGCATAGAGCTGAACGCAAAAATCACTCCCACTAAAAAGATTGTGGTCAATGGGGATTTCAATTACAACAGCTTTGATCGCAAGGCCTCATGGCAAAATCAATCTTTCGATTTTAAAGGCAATAATTGGAGTTCGGAGATTACTTCCAAGTTTAAGTTTCCCAAGGATTTGGATCTAGAAATGAGTTGGAATTATCAGTCGGGATTCAAAACCATTGATGGAGAATCGGCTCCCAGCCAGTTTCTGAATTTAGGAGCGCGAAAAAAATTACTCAAAGGTAAAGGGGTGATCAGCGTGAACATAAGAGACCTTTTTGCCACACGCGTAAGGGAAAACCAAACCATCAGAAATGATTTCAACATATGGAGCCGTTCGGTTTACGGAAGGTTTTGGGTCATCGGGTTCAGCTATGGTTTTGGAAAAGGAGAAGCCATGGAGTTTAGGGGGAGAAGGAGATAGTTTTTTTCAGATTTCGCACTCTTTTTTTTACTAAATTGGGGTGAACATAAATCAATTTGAAATGAAAATTAAAACTATTTTTAGAATTTGTGCTGCTCTTATTTTTATTCAAGGGATTCCCTTGTTTTTATCTCTTTTTTCACCCGAATTTAAACTGATGCTCATCGCAGACGCTTTTGGAGCCGATCCATCCGCTGATGCAGTAACCATGTTTGAAACTTTTGCCTTGGTCGTAGGACTGATAGTGTTGGGGATTATTTTTCTAATCATTGGAGTAACTTCTTTAACGGATTTGGATACTTTAAAAAGAATATCCTTTTTGTTGTTTGTATTGGCAGGGTTTTTTTCCCTTCCGGATCTCATTGGATTTATTAACGGAGATCCAACGGCTCCTCTTCCTGTCATTCTTTTAGGATTGGTTACTATGGGGCTGTTTTATTACGGTTCCAAAAAGGGAACCGTTTAATTTTTAAACACTTAACTATATAATGATGAAAAAACTTGTATTACTATTTTTATTGACGACTGCGTTTGGGTATAGCCAAACTACAGATCAAGAGTATGATGCGCTGACGAAAAAAAGCCCTTTTAACAAGATGTACCCCAAAGCAACCGCGGCCGATGCTGCAGCCTATTTTGGAGCTTGGAATAAGATTTTTACGCAAGGGCCTATTGCACTGAAAGAGGCGCGGTTGGCGGCCATTTCTGCTTCTGCGGCCATGAAGTGTGAGTATTGTATCACGGCACAGGTACACCTGGCAAAAGCGGCCGGTGCAACCGATGATGAGATCAAAGCAGCCATTTTTATCGCTGCCGAAGTGGCTCGTTTTTCCACTTTGCTCTATGGAAATGAATTTGGAATGGACAACCTCAAAGGCGCATTGGGAATCCAACCCAAATAAGCTTTTGAGATTTATCGATCACATAAAGTCCAACGCTACGGGGTTGGGCTTTTTTATTGATATCGCATTACAAAAAGTTTAGGGTCAACTCAAAGCACAAATAGCCATTGAGTAGGCAGTAAAACAGAGCAGGCAGGGTTTTTATCAAGCCATCTTTGATCACAATACGGGTGATGACCCCAAACAACATCAAAAGGGAAAGACCTATGGTGCTTAGGATTTGTATATAATCCATCCAAAACCCGAGGATGATTCCCAATGCGCCCAACAATTGAAGTACGCCTGTCAGTTTTCGGAATTGCGGAATACCGTAGCGGAGAAATTCCTCCACCATAAAGGGACTGGTAAAACATCCGATTCCATAAAACAAAAATGAAATGGCCGAAAACCATAAAAGCAGATCAAGCAGGGTCAAAAGCAAATTTTTTTAAAACATTCAGGCTTACATAATCCAATGTTTTTTGATGACAGGCTTCTAGGATGACTTGGGGTGCAACATCGGATCGATAGGCTTCTAACCACCTCGAAACGCACAGACACCAGTGGTCTCCGGCGACCAAGCCCGGAAAATTATATTCCGGATAGGCACGCGTCAAGTCATTTCCTTTGCTTTTTGAAAAAGTCAAAAAAGCATCGGTGACCACCGCACATACGGTATGTGTTCCGGCATCAAAGCGACCGGTATCACAACAGCCATTTCTGAAGGCTCCCGTCATCGGGTCGGTACCACAAACCATCAAGGGTTTGCCTAAAACATTGAGACTGTTTTCTATCATTTCAAAACAGCATTCGTTCAGTCAATATTAGGAGAATGGATCGGTTGGATTCAGGATCTTTTCTCACCGAGAAACTTTGGGTTAAAGACGATCAACAAACAACACAACAACATGCTTGCCGCGGGGAGTGTAGGGAGAATTCCATCGGAAATGCTGATGTGGAAATAAACGGCTCCGATCATGAACAAGGACATCACAGCCGCCGAGGGTTTGATCAAGGCAGGGAATTTTAAACCTCCTACCAAAAGTAAAAGTGCCAAAATTATCTTGACTATACCTACAGAAATCATTACAGAATCGCTAAGCCCATAGACGGCAAATTCTTCGGACATATTTACGGCATCTCCCCCTCTAAATACAGAAGGCTGATTTAATCGGAAACTCCAGGCACTCAAAACAACAAGGGAAACCAGGAGAGATAGGTAGTTGGAAAGCTTCATTTTTTTAAATCTAGTTTTCTAAAGTTATAGATAAAAATTCAATTATGGAAAGTGCCTTAAAAAAATTAACCCTGCGAGGAAAGTTGAAATATTGGATGGGAGGCTAAAATTTTAAAAAATATTGAGGGATTTATTCTTTGCCTACAAGCTTTTGAATTTTAATTTTTAATTCATTTGACAAGCTACGGGCTTCTTCCATTGAAACGCCCAATCTCATTTTGGGACGCTCATGCCCCACAAAGGTCAACCAAGCATCTTTGGTAATCTTTTGAAGTGTTATGGTATGGGCCAAAATATCTGTTCCATTTTTGTATTGCGAAAGAACACTCAGGATGTCTTTTGCTTGTTTGAACTCCTCTGCTCCCAAGTACAGTAAAATTGTTTTTGCCATTATAAAATGTCCGGCTGTGTTGGGATGTACGCCATCTTTTGCAAACACAAAGTCGGGGTCTTCAAGGCGGCGTATTTTTAGTTCTTGTTTCATAGGGCGATGGACATCAATCACATTCCACCGGGAGGAACGCTGTTGGGTTATCAACCAATCCGAATAGACCTTTAATACATCAGCATAGGCTTTGCCCTTTTGCCCGTCATAAATTGGGGGAGTGATATGAATTATTTCAGCCCCTTGCTTTACAACCTCTTTGTGCAAGCGGGAGATGCCGTCTTTAAATTTTTTAAAACGCCCTTCCTCCAAAGGCATGTATATTCCATCGTTCATTCCATAACAAGCAAATACGAGGTCGGGTTTTGTTTGGGCCAATAGTCTTTCCAATCGATCGTGGAGGTTGGGCCTAGGAAATTCTCCATTGGCATGATTGGGTTCGGAAAGACCCGAAACCGTCTCGCTGGGCAATCCCAGATTAATAATTTCATAGTTTTTTTGGGGGTAGCGAATGGATAAATAGGCATCGATATATGTTATGTATTGTCCGGCATAAGTAATACTGTTTCCCAGAAAGACAATGCGTTTTACCTCTTCCTTGATTTTGTAGGATTGAGCATGACCATGGAACGGGAAGCCTATGAGTAAAATACTAAACGCGAGTTTAAATTTCATTTCAGATGGGTTTAAGCCCAATGTATAGTGAACAGTAGTTTAATAACGATAAAGTTATAGATTTGTTATGGTCGCTCTTCTTTTACAGCGGTCCATCCTTGATGAGTGCGCAATGGAACAGTTTGTTGTTGGTATTATTTTAAGAGGGGTTTATAAAACCTAAAGTTTCAAAAATCTATTTACTATATTTATATAGATGAAAAAATACGGTTTAATCATTGTTTTCTTAATTGCTTCATGTGCTCAGGAAGAAAGTGAAAAAGTAACGGTCTCATTTTTTGATAGTAATAATGGAAAAATTTGGTATTACGGATATACCTATGAGCAGTTTACCAATGAGGATTACATTCAATTTATAAAAAATAACAGCAGTCAAGGTTCAACTTTTTTAAATGTTTGTGAGGTTATTGCCGGTAAATCATTTTCCCGTAAGCTGAATTGGGGGGATAATTTCAATATTTATGAAAATGGATGTGAAAATAATTACGTTGAGTTGGTTCGAAGTTCGGAAAACGAATTGGTATATCGATCTACCTATTATGCAGGCAGTGTCCATGACGGAACATGCGCCGAAATGGAGTTACAGGACTTACCCACAAATCCACAATTGATTACATGGAGTGTAAAAAACAATGTAATGACAGTTGAACATGAAAACGAGCAATCAATCAGTACAATACTCACGCTGGTAGATGAGTTTGATCCGGGTTGTTTTGATTAATAGAAATAAAATTATAAAGGTAAATGGGATTGTTCTGATGCAGGGATGATTTTGTAGGGGTTGACCGGGCTAATATTCATAAGGGTTTAAAGGAAAGAAAGATAAAAGATATAAAAACGATTTTGCGGAAATTTATAGTACATAACCCATTGTTAGGTTTGGCAGATCCACTTTGATGTGGCAAAATTCACATTCAGAAAAATTAAAAAAATCAAACCCGACTTGAGGATTAATTTTTTTAAAGATTGTTTATTATCTTCAAGATTGTGAAATATAAAGCAAGACACCTCCTATCGTTATTTATCATTTTATTTTCTTTTTTATATTCTCATTCTCAACCCAACAAACCCATAGTTGGTGAGGGAGTATTTACTAAAACTGCAGAATATGCTGAACTGATCATATCAGAGATAAATAAAAAGCCTTCTTTTTTTCGAGCATCTTTTGAATACACCACACCATCAGCACCCATTGAAGGAGAAAAATGCGCTAAAAGATTACGTATCTGTAATTACTCCATGAGCGTTGCTCAATTCATTGATCAAATGGAAATAAAGGGATGGCAACTTATATCTTCCTCTATTGGCGATAGTGGTAACCATACAAAAACCTATAAATACCTTTTTAGAAGAGAGTAATCATGCCCTGTTTTGAGGTTTTTTTATTTAACAAATATTTGTGAAAAGATGATTAAGGGTTTTTTGAGTTGAAATGGTCTTTATAGTAAGACTCAGTCTTTTTCATGCTGCGTTTGAATTGTTTGTTAAATTCAACCCTCCCTCTTCATCGCAGGAGGGTTTTTTTGGTAACAAATTGGCAACAAATGATATCTTTTTTGTTTCTAAAATATTTTAGAAAAAAGCTTAATTTTGAGCTTTCAGTCCGGGTCATTGAAAATAGTGTGTTTTTAGAAAATACTTAAATGAGGTTTAACCAATACCTCAATAATGCTTAAAAACCTTTATCAATCCCTATAAATGCTGAAAAAGGTCCTATAGCTCAGTTGGTTAGAGTAGCTGACTCATAATCAGTTGGTCTGTCCTATAACCCCTGTAAATACTGGGCTTTTCAATCTCATGGTTAATTAAATATAGTGAATTTTTGCCACTTTTTGGCAGCTATTTGGCAGTTTTTTGTCTCTACCCAACTGTTTCCTCAGTTGTGACCTTCTTTAATATATTTTTCAACTTCGTCTCCTTCCATTACATGCGTAATTCCAGAGCTACAGGACTCTCGGTAAATTGCAATATTTGGCACGAATTTAAGTAGTGAGTGCCGATGGAGTCGTTTCCAAGTGCCACAAACTGTAAATCAATTATTTGGCAAAACTTTAAAAATAAAATTGAATGCCAAAAGTCTTATTGAAAATCTCATCTGTCAGTGATTTGTTGATAAAAAAGTTAAGGCTAATTTTATCCTTTAACTGGTAGGATATTTTTTGTGCAATTCCATAGGAGGAGTCGGGCTCCAGACTGGTAAATAAAATATATAACTGTGAGTTGGTTACCAGTTTGTTAAAACTTTTTCTGAAATAAACAGAATAAAAATTGTTGCTCATTTCAAAATTTTTACCCTCCCCATGCAAGTACAAAAACAACAAATCGGTATTGGGGTTGATGGAGAAAGAAGCCCTTACCTCTTCAACATGCCTTGCCTTATATTCTTCATTTTCAAACAAACGATAGCCCGGCAATTGAAAGCCAACTTTGAGTTTGAATTTTTTGTCTATCAGCTTATATCGCGTAATCAAAGAATAATTGGCTGGATGAAATCCATCCATCATTATTAGATTGATTAGGTTTAAACTCAATCGTTTCCTATCGTTTGTTCCAGCTTTAAGAATAAAGTGTGGTTTATCAGATGTAAAAAGAGGTATAAATGAGAATCCTCCAGTATTGAGTTCGATTGAACCGTATTGTGATTTAACACCTGAGCATACCAAAAAGCAAGTCACAAAATAAATAAGAATACTCTTCATGAGATTTTAATAAGCTATTGATAGATAAATCCTATAGGCAAGATACACACCTGTAACTCCCCATATCCACCATCTGTTTTTCATGTACCATTCCATTTAACTAATATATAAATTGTTAATAATTTACCCCTTAAAATACCCCAACACTTTCAGACCTCCCTGTTACTTTAATATAGCTTAAAAATGAAAGTTGGTACTCATTTCAAAATAAACCAACCAAACTTCAGTCATAAGTGTAAGGCTGTTGGCTCAGGTAGATTAATGCCGTAAGAATTGCGATAGTTTCCTTTCTGAATTTCGAACCCGCCCAGCTATCATTCAATTTACTGCGCTAATCTGCCAACAAGTGAACTGGCACACACATGACTAAATTTAGAGGGGGGCGGCACTAACCATAATTTGGTATCTATTTTATAAATAGTGCCAAAAAAATAAATATTAAATAATTCTATTAATGAATTTTAAATGTTTCGATATATACATCGGATATTTTTTTTAGGGAGAAACATTACATACAGTACAACGATATATAAACACCATATTACTAATCTTTAATTCATTTCATCATGAAAGAACTAATACTATTTAAAATTGATAAATCCGACAAGGAAATTCTCATGCAGATTGCCAAGAATAACAGAATTTCGCTTTCGGCACTAATAAGACAAAAGCTCTTTGAAGACATGGATTAGAAGCACTTTCTTGTTGAGAACTATTGAAAAGTCAACTTGAAATTATCATGCAAAAGTTGTAACTTCAAAGTAAGTTTTATACAGTGCTATACTTGCTTACAGTCATGATTCACACCATACAGTAATACCTCAAAAAAAATAAAAAAT
>JAYNHN010000090.1:275-9547 GCA_038108035.1 Flavobacteriaceae bacterium | reverse complement strand
ATTTTAGGAAGTACATGTCAGATACTAAAGTTTATATTGCTTCACTGAATGGGATAGGGAACGATCTGCAACAAGCCACTATTTTAAAAGACAGCTTGTTAATTGAAGATTTACAAGAGCAGTATCAAGAAGTTTTGGATCAGATCAAAGATTATGAAATGAATTTTGTCAAAACAGCCCCCAATTCATTGATATCCATTCTCATTTTAGAACGTTTTATTACCAATAAATCCATTAATCAAACAGAAGGAAAAGAAATCTTTGATTCCTTATCGGAACGTATAAAAAATTCAGATTTAGGAAAAAAAGTAAAAAATATGTTGCAGGCTACCGCCCAGGTTAAAGTAGGGTTTGAAGCTCCTTTTTTTGAAGGTCCCACCCCTGAGGGGGGACTATTTGATTTAAAGGATCAACTTGGTAAAGTCACCATTATCGATTTTTGGGCGAGTTGGTGCCGTCCGTGTCGAGTTGAAAATCCCAATCTGGTTCGTTTGTATAAAAAGCATCAAAATCAAGGGCTTCGAATCGTGGGTGTTTCACTAGACAAGACAAAAAATCAATGGGTTCGTGCTATATCGGATGATGGATTGATTTGGGATCATGTATCCAATCTTCAGTTTTGGAACGATCCCATCGCCCGGCTTTATAAAGTTCGATCCATTCCAGCTACTTTTATTCTAGATGAAAAAGGAGTCATAGTAGCAAGAAATCTTCGTGGTCGCCAACTGGATCAAAAGATCGCCGAATTGCTCAATGCCATCTAAACTACTTTTTTTGTTGGCTATAGAGTAACACACCCGCTATAAGAGTAGTTATACTTAGTATGCTTAACATAAATAAAGAACTCGATATCACTTCAGGTACAAAGGCTATAGTGATTAGGATTCCTCCAATAGCACCACCAAAATGAGCGGTATGACCAATCGAATCGTTTTGGGCTTTCATCCCATAAAGCGTATAGATCATATAACCGATACCAAAAATATAACCGGGTATTGGAATGGGTATAAAAAACAAATAAAGTTCGATCCCCGGATACAAAAGTAAAGCACTAAAAAGAACACCTGTGACCGCTCCACTGGCCCCAACAGCAGAATAATAATCGTCTTTAAAATGATAAAGATAACCAAAAATATTCCCCATCAAGAGACTGCCAAAATAGAGGACTAAAAAGGGAAAAACTCCCATCCAACCGACTACAAAGTTGACGAAAAAGTAAAAAGAGATCATATTAAAAACAATATGAGTCGTATTTACATGAAGAAAACCAGAAGTGAGTAATCGGATGTATTCTCCTTTTTTAATTTTAGAAATTTGAAACTGATAACGATCAAAAAAAGTGGGGTTTTGAAAACCCACAATGGTCATTAAAACAGTGACACCAATAATTAGAATTCCTACCTTGGGAAGTTGATGTATCATACGAAAAAGAAGCTACCCAAATGTAAACAAAAATTACAGATCAAAGACAATTCCTTGCGCCAGTGGTAATTCTTTAGAGAAATTTAAGGTATTGGTTTGTCTTCGCATATAGGCTTTCCATGCATCGGAACCACTTTCACGTCCACCTCCCGTATCTTTTTCTCCTCCAAAGGCACCACCTATTTCAGCACCTGAAGTTCCTATATTGACATTGGCAATTCCACAATCACTTCCCCAATGCGATAAAAATGTTTCCGTCTCTTGCATGTTCAACGACATAATAGACGAAGAAAGTCCCTGTTTTACTTCGTTTTGAATGGCAATTGCTTCTTCGATGGAATCCTCATATTGCATTATATACAAAACGGGTGCAAAAGTCTCTTGGTGGACTATGGGTGCGTCGTGTTTGATAATTGCAACAGCAGGTTTGACATAACAATTACTGCCCAAATCCGGGGAAAGTACTCCTCCCTCTACAAGCCATTGACCCCCTTGAGCTTCCACTTGTGAAAGTGCATCTTGATACATTGCGACTGCATCTTCATCAATTAAAGGGCCCACATGATTGGTTTCATCTAAGGGATTTCCAATTCGCAATTGGGTGTAGGCTTTTTGGAGTACTTCGGTAAAGGAATTAAAAATACTTTTATGAACAATTAGTCTTCGGGTAGAAGTACATCGCTGCCCGCAAGTTCCTACGGCACCAAAAACAGCAGCTCGCATCGCCGTATCCAAATCGGCATGTGGAGTTACAATAATGGCATTATTTCCTCCCAGTTCCAATAATGATTTTCCCAGCCGTGCGCCCACTCGTTGAGCCACATCTTTACCCATTCGAGTAGAACCGGTTGCAGAGACCAATGCAATGCGATGATCTTCGGCCATCCATTTTCCTATTTCAGCACCCCCGTTGACAAGACCTGATATTCCCTCCGGTAGATCGTTTTCTTGTAAAACTTCAGCAATGATATTTTGACAGGCGATGCTACATAAAGGTGTTTTTTCACTAGGTTTCCATATACATACATTTCCGCAAACCCATGCCAATGCGACATTCCAACTCCAAACAGCAACCGGAAAATTAAAAGCCGAAATGATCCCTACAACACCCAAAGGATGGTATTGATCGTAAAGACGATGCGAGGGGCGTTCTGAGGTCATGGTGACTCCATGCAATTGACGTGACAATCCAACGGCAAAATCACATATATCAATCATTTCTTGAACCTCACCCAGCCCTTCCTGTAAAGACTTCCCCATTTCCCAGGAAACCAACTGACCCAATTCTGATTTTTTTTCTCTTAACTTATTTCCAAATTGGCGCACCAATTCACCCCGTTTGGGAGCAGGAATTTGTCTGAAATGTGTAAAGGCATGTTCCGCTTTTCCGATTACACTCTCATAATCTTCAACATTGGCACCGATTATAGTTCCCAGTAAGGCTCCGTTAACAGGGCTATAGGATTTAATGGTTTCTCCTTCGCCATGCCAAAGGATGCCGGTATGACATCCTTTTTGTTTCGTCTCTATTCCTAATTTCTTTAATACTTCAATGGCATCCATTTGATTTTCTTATTTTTTAATTTCAGATGTAAATGTGCTTTCGAAAATGCGATCAGCATTTCCTGTTTCGAAACCTTCTCTTCGATGGTGTCTTTCAATTTTTAGGAGATCTAAGTCCAAAAATTCTGGAAGAATGCTTCGTTCAGCAAATTCGACATAACTCCCTGCAATCCATTTTTTTTCACCGTTTAAAAAGTGCGCTTCAACTTGATTGGCTACGGAGCTGCTTTGGCGCAACAGATTGTCGGAACTGGTTTTGATTTCTCCTCCCGAAGTATTGAGTTTTATATCAATTGATCTTAAAAAATCATTAAACGGCTCCAGTTTGTTATATGGATCGGGTAAATCGTGTACACTGATGGTATAATGATTCAGATAATATCGGTTGTAAATGACCCAAGAAGCGTATTCGCTTTCGTTGATTAAATGTTCATAATCTTGGATAGTAGGGAGTCCCCACAATGGAGTTTGGAAATAATCCGCAACGGCTTCTGCATCCATAAGATCCAGTGCATCCACAGGATCACTATGAATCCCACCGGTATAGTGCTTAATAATTTTTTGAGTATCCTCAGAGAGTGTATTCACTTTTAATTCACTAATAAAAATACGCGGTAAATCCGGAGTGGGAGGCGCATACCAAAAGGCATCTAATTTTTTAGCTTTAAAGTGGTAGAATTCCTTTTTTTGATAGCCGTGAGCTAAGAATATTTTTTCAAAAGAAGCGATTCCTAGATTGGGAACACCCAAAGTTCGAAAGGCAACATGGTCATTGATGATTTCATCTTGACTGTTGACCATTCCTTTTTGAACCATGGCGTGAGTAATTTTATTGACATCAGGAACCCTTTCCGCATAAATAGAAAACAAGGTGTCTAGGATTTGGGTCATTACGGTTTTATTCTTGAATTTCATAGAATTGGATTTGATCGACTATAAAAATAGCTTTCCTGTGGGAGTTTCCAAGAATTTTTGGAAAGGAATTTCTTCTTGTTTTAAAAATCCTTTTTGGGGAAGTTTTCCTGCTGCTACCATTTCAATGACTGAGACCAAAGAAGCGGCAGTCGTCCAAGAAATCGCTCTCCAACTTTTACCCTCTATTTCAATGGGGTAAAAAGCTTTGTAGTATTCTTTTCTGGATAATTTTTTATTTTTCCATCCCTCTACAACGGCATAAACATATACTACATCTTCCTCAACCGGAGGTTTTGCATTGCTTAAAATTCGTTCTAATTGATCTTTATCGTCTTTTAAAATTAATTCGTACATTAAAAAACGCATCAACTTTCCATGGCCGGGATAACGAATGGTTTTGTAATTCAAAGTGTCTACTTGACCTTCAAAAGTATCACAAAGCGTACCCAGACCTCCTGAAGTTGTAAAGGCTTCAAATTCTTGACCTTCAATATTTATATATTCAAAACCTTCCAAGGAAGGAACATTTTTCTTTTGGCCGTTGTGGATGGCTTCCGCATCGTTTAAATATTCATTGATAACTCCGTGAGGGGACCAAGTGAATGAATACGCCATTTGTCCATTAGGGTAACGGGGTAAGGCACCCACTCTTAGTTCTATATCACGGAGCTTATCAAACGACAAAGTAAGATCTTTTCCAATAATACCAATAAGCCCGGGAGCGAGACCACATTGGGGCGCCAAAACCTTTTTTGCTGATTTTGATAAACCTTGGATGAATTTAGTTGTTGGAACGTCTTCGGTCAGATCAAAATAATGTACCTCTGACTCATGTGCTACCAATGCAATGTCTTTATTTAAAAAGTAGGGCAAACAGGAAACGATCGCATCGTATTTCGGAATCAACTCCTTTAAAAAATCAATATCACTTACATCCCCTTGGATGCATTCAAAAGGTAAATCGTAATCGTAATGTGGTTTGCTTTGGTCCAAGGCAGTTACCTCAAAATTTTTGTTTAATAGAACCCCTACCAAACTACCCACTTTGCCCATTCCTAGAACTAATATTTCTTTCATTTGAAACAATTTATATAGTTTTTGTTATATATGTAACAAATTTAGATTCAAAAAGTATTTAAAAAGAAAATATTGAGGAAAGTTGTTAACAATAAAGTAATCCATGAGAAAAAAGGTAATTTTGAAAAAAAAAAAAATCATCTTTTGAACGCATTGATCTATTATGTATCGTTTCCCGTCTTATTCTTGATTTCTAGGTTACCCTTTCCAATATTTTATCTATTTTCCGATTGCATTTGCTTTTTAATATATCGAATTATTGGGTATCGTAAAGAGGTAGTTCGATCCAATTTAAAAAGAGCTTTTCCTGAAAAAAGCCCTATTGAACTTCGAATTATTGAGCGAAAATTCTATAAACATCTATGCGATTTATTTCTTGAGATCATTAAGTCGATGGGGATGTCTAAAAATGAGATGATGAAACGTTTTCAGGTTAAAAATTTAGAGACTTTGACTCAATTTGAAAAACAAGATCGTTCGGCTTTTATCATGTGTGGACATTATGCCAGTTGGGAGTGGATGATGTCATTGGGGTACCATATGAAACACAAAGGATATGGCATCTATACTCCTATTCGCAATCCTCATTTTGACAACTTGATTCGACGGATTCGCAGTCGTCACGATGCATTTATGATTTCACGTAAAGGAGTTCTTGACACGATTCGAAAAATGGAACATTCCAACGAACGAGGTGTTTTTGGATTTGCAAGTGATCAGTCCCCCCGACCCAATTCCCGTTCTTATTGGCGCTCTTTTTTAGGGATTCATGTACCCGTTCATACAGGAGCAGAACGAATTGCCAGAGAACTCAACATTCCTATTGTATTTGGAAAAATCAAGCGCATCAAACGAGGCTATTATGAAGTCGACTTTCAATTGCTAAGTGACCAACCCAAAGAAACTACACCACAGGAAATTACGGATACGTTTACGGAATGGGTCGAGGAACAAATTAAGGAAGACCCCGCTCAATATCTATGGACTCATAAACGATTTAAACACGCAAAACTTTAGCTTATATTAAACGGCTGATTTCATCTACGAAGCGTTCGGCCAGACGATCGGCAAGAATTTGAGATTTCGCTTCGGTATAAATTCGAATGATTGGCTCTGTATTGGATTTTCGCAAATGTACCCATTCCTGGTCAAAGTCAATTTTAACACCATCGATCGTACTGATTTGTTCATGGGAATACTTTTTCTCAAGCTTTTCCAACAATTGATCAACATTCATACTTGGCTCTAGTGTTATCTTATTCTTACTCATAAAATAATTAGGATAGGAGGCTCGAAGTTCAGAAACCGAAAGGTTCCTGTCGATTAAAAGCGATAAAAATAAAGCAACTCCTACTAATGCATCGCGTCCGTAATGAAGCGGTGGATAAATGACACCCCCGTTACCTTCTCCTCCAATGACTGCACCTACATTTTTCATTTCGGCAACTACATTAACCTCGCCAACAGCACTTGCGGTATAACTTCCACCCAGGGAAGAACTCACATCCGCTAAAGCTCGGGTAGAAGATAAATTAGAAACCGTAGCTCCGGGTGTTTGACTAAGAATATAGTCGGCACAGGCCACCAAAGTATATTCTTCTCCAAAGAGTTCCCCTTTTTCATCAACGAAAACCAGTCGATCCACATCTGGATCAACTGCAATACCAAAATCTGCTTTATGTTCGATTACCGCTTCACATAGATCCGTTAAATGTTCTTTTAGGGGTTCCGGATTGTGAGCAAAATGCCCGTTAGGTGTACAATGGATCGTAACGACATTCACCTTAAGAGCTTCCAATAATTGAGGAATTGCAATCCCTCCCGAAGAATTTACCCCATCCACTACAACCTTAAAGTTTTCTTCTCGGATTTTTGATCCTTGGACGGTATCCATGGCTAACGTAGCTTCAATATGTTTTTGAATGTATCCCTCTTTAACAATATGCATTCCCAAATGATCCACTGAGGCATAGGTAAACATTTCAGCCTGAGCAAAATCCAGTACTTGAGCTCCGGTAGAGGCATCAATAAACTCTCCCCTTTGGTTTAATAGTTTTAAAGCATTCCACTGTTTGGGGTTATGACTGGCAGTTAAAATAATTCCCCCATGTGCATTTTCCATTGGAACTGCAATAGCCACTGTTGGAGTAGTAGATAATCCCAAATCGATGACATCAATTCCCATACCGATTAAAGTTTGATTGACTAAAGCATGAGCCATAGATCCCGAAATTCGAGCATCTCGTCCCGTGACTACTTTCGTTTTTGAGGTCTTGTTTTGAATCAACCATTGTGCATAGGCCGAAGTGAAACGAACAATATCCAATGGTGTAAGATTTTCCTGGGTAGTTCCTCCTATAGTGCCTCGTATTCCCGATATGGACTTAATTAACGTCATGATTGTTTTTTTGAATAATGGGCAAATTTATTCCAATTCAAAAGATATTCAATAATAATCAAGTATAAAAGATATGTATAAAACCCTTTTGTAGAATTTTGAAATTATTAAAAGTGTACTTAGAATGAATTGTAAATTCTGAGAATGGTTCTTTTGTATTCGGAATGTTTGAGATGAAAATTAATAAACTAAATTTGCCTATGAATTTTTTGGCTCATGTGTATTTATCAGGGGAAAATACCCAACTAGCGATTGGGAATTTAATTGCCGATCAGGTCAAAGGCGAATCCTATCGTGAGTATCCTATTGAGATTCAAAAAGGAATTGTTTTTCATCGAGCTATCGATGATTTCACAGATCGCAATCCTATTTTTCGTTCGTGTACTTCCCTGCTTTTTCCCCATTATCGTCATTACAGCCGAGTGCTTATTGACATGTATTTTGATCATTATCTCGCATCCCAATGGACAAATTATCATTCCAAAAGTTTAAACGATTTCAGTTTGTCTTTTTATAAACAACTGAACGCATACAGTCATCTACTTCCCCTTTCTATTCAAAAATTTTGTACTGCTTTGATTCACTACAACTGGTTTGAGCAGTATCAATCCCTTGAAGGATTGGAGTCCATTTTGAGTCAAATGGAAAAGCGAACTGCATTTGAATCAAATTTGGCAGCATCAATCACTCAATTAAAAGAAAATTATACCTATTTTGGGGATCAATTTTCTGCCTTTATGGAAGAACTTATGTCGTTTACAAAAACTAAAGTAACTATTTTATGAAATACATCATCACCCGAATGATTTTCACCCGAGCGATCCTTGTTTTAAGTTTCACTTGTATTAATTGTTCTACTGAAAGACCTATAAAAGCAGCTGTTGTAAGCGCTCGAGAAGAAGCTTCAAAAATTGGAGTCGCTATTATGGAAAAAGGAGGGACCGCTTTTGATGCCATGATTGCGACCGATCTGGCTTTAACCGTTTGTTACCCCAATGCAGGAAATATCTCAGGAGGAGGATTTATGGTTTATAGAACCGCTTCAGGAGAAACGGGTAGTCTTGATTATCGTGAAAAAGCGCCCTTGGCGGCTCATGCAGATATGTATCTAGATGAAGAAGGAAATGTCATTCCAAAAAAGAGTACATTCGGAGGGCTTGCTGTAGGAGTTCCCGGAACGGTAGCTGGTTTGGTAGCCATTCACAAAAAATTTGGAACTCTTCCATGGGAAACATTGGTACAATCAGCAATAGATTTAGCCGAAAAGGGCTATCTAGTAACCGAAAAACAAGAACGTAGTTTTAAAAGTAAAAAAGAGGATTTTATTCAAATGAACGGCCCCAACACATTTTATGCACAAGATTTTTCAGCTGGCGATCGTGTTCAAAATATTCCTTTGGCGGAAACTTTAAAGCGAATCGCTAAATATGGTAAAGCGGGTTTTTACGAAGGGGAAGTAGCGGATAATTTAGTAGAACGCGTTCAAGAAACAGGAGGAATGATCACTCATGAGGATTTATTAGCTTATGAACCCGTATGGAGAGACCCTATTCATTTTAAATATAAAGACTTGGATATTTACACTATGGGACCTCCTTCTAGCGGTGGAATTTGTTTGGGTCAAATTATGAAAATGATCGAACCCTATAATATTGATCAATACGATCAAAATGCAATCGAAGCAGTTCAAATTATAGTGGAAGCAGAAAGACGTTCTTATGCAGATCGAAGTTTGTATTTGGGCGATCCTGATTTTGTAAACATTCCTACGGATAGCCTTTTGGACATAAATTATCTTCAAAAGAGGATGAATTCTTTTAATTGGGATCAAGCAACGGCCTCTACCGACATCGCTCCTGGAACGATTGTTTGGGATGAAAGTGAAGAGACCACACAC
>JAYNHN010000090.1:0-265 GCA_038108035.1 Flavobacteriaceae bacterium | reverse complement strand
CACTATTCTATTGTAGATGAAAAGGGAAATGCCGTAGCAGTTACAACTACCCTTAATGGAAGTTACGGTTCTAAAGTGTATGTTGAAAAAGGAGGCTATTTTTTAAACAATGAAATGGATGACTTTAGCAGTAAACCCGGTGTTCCTAACATGTTTGGATTGATCGGAGGTAAGGCAAATGCCATTGCTTCCCAAAAGCGAATGCTTAGCGCAATGACTCCTACCATTGTTGAAAAAAATGGAAAATTAGCAATGATAGTAGGAA
>JAYNHN010000089.1:7392-9572 GCA_038108035.1 Flavobacteriaceae bacterium | reverse complement strand
GCCTTACCCCACCAACCATCTGAATGCAAGCGTGTCTCTATCATTATATTTGAAAAAAACACGTCTTTGATAGAACTATCATCTCTGGAAAAAACACCAATCCCCCGATTGGAGTCATAAATAATTATATTACTAAAAAATACGTTTTCTATTGGTATTTTTCCATATCCTACTCGTATTCCTGCAGATTTTGATTGAACAATACAATTTTCAACGATTATGTTTTTTGCTTCTTGCGACCCATTCCCGTAGGTATAGGTATCCCTACCTGAAATAAAACCGGTTACAATTAAAGCGTCATCCCCAGCAACAATCGAAGAATCAGTAACATGGACGAGGCTGGAGGAAGTAATATGAACTCCATCACTATTCGGAATCAAAAGATTATTTTCGATACTGATCCCCGCTATTTTAACTTGACGACAGCCCCCCACTCGGATCGTCCACTTAGGTGCATCTATGAAGCGAACGCCTTTAATACTAATATTTTCGGAATTACTAATTGTTAAAATATGTCCTGGGCGAGGTCGGTACTTTAGAGGGCCATCCTCTAAATCATTAGAATCCCATTCCCCTCCTTTTTGACGCGTAAATTTCCTTTCTTCTTTTGAGGGAGTAAAACGTGTGTTTTCTTGCATAAAGGAAGTTCCGCTACCGTCTATGATTCCCTGACCGCTTATGGATAGATTTTGAACATCATTGGCAAACAAAACACCCATGTAGTTTTTGCCTGAATAATAATATCCCGAAGGCATCTCATCGTATTGATTGATGTCTTCACTTCCCTTCAAAATGGCTCCTTGTTCTAAATGTAGATTTACATTGGAACCAAGATAAAGGGTTCCTGTAACAAAAACTCCTCTAGGAATTAGGACCCTTCCACCCCCCTCTTCACTACATTGCCGAATGGCTTTATTGATTGCGTTTGTATTGATATATGCAGGATTCGATTGTGCGCCAAAATCCAAAATATTATAGTCTTGAGCAACTAAGGTATTCGCAAAAAATGCGAGGGCGATTAGTCCATAATTGAGTTTATTCATCGGTATTATAATTTATAATTAAGTAGAATACTCTGGTAAGATTCGGCAGTCAGGGTACGAACTGGAAAATATAGTTCTTCCACTTGGTTATTGAATTAATCTTTTAAATAGAGACTGAAAAAACGCCAAATGCGATCCTCCAAATCAATATAAGCCGGATATCCATGTCCACCATTGATGACTTTATACATCCAAACTTGATCATTCGATAGAGTATCAATATACTGATCAATTGAAACATATTGAGGGTCATTTATAGAAGGATTGAAAAGAGTATCACTCATTTTTTGATTGTACTCAATTTGCTTGATACGAAAATCAAGCATTGCCTCGGTTGAAAGATATGCTCCATACCCTTGTTGATTCAGCATATCTCCATCCCAATAGGTTATAGGATCATCGGTTCCATTTAGCATAAAGGTAGGAATCGAATGGGTCTGAGGGCATTTGTCATAGAATTCTTTCATAAAACAGCTAATAATTGGTGCGGTTGCTTTAAAAACATCCTGAGTCTGGCAACTTAATAAATTGCAAAAATCACCTCCGTTTGAAAATCCAGTAATAAAAATATGCTCTTGACTCAAGTCATAAACATCCTGAAGTTTCGCCATTATAGTTTTTACAAATTGAATATCGTCTATTTTCAAATCCTTGTGAAAACTATAACCCACCTGCCAAAATGCATTTCCTTTCTGATCTTTGTATCCCTGAGGATAACAAACTGCAAAACCGTATCGGTTGGCTAAGTCGTTGAATTTAGTTTCTTTTAAAGTCTCCAGGGCACTCCCGCTGTAACCGTGAAAAACAAATACCAAAGGAGCTTTCTTTTTTAAATTTTTTGGAATGTGAATATAATACGTTCGATCTAGAGAATCCATTCGAATCCGGTAGGGTTTGGGTTCTAAGATGTCAAGTGCATTCCTTGGGATTTGAGCTTTGGAAATACAAAGCAAAAAAAAGAAGGTAATAAACAAACGCACATTCATATCCATTGATTGATGATAACTAGCAATCTAATTTAACAAAGATATTTGAAAACCATTTTAACTAAATGATACTTTTATTTAAAAAATATACCTATTTTGTAACATTATATGGAAAATGTAACAAAAACCTATCAATCACTTTTAGAATCAT
>JAYNHN010000089.1:0-7382 GCA_038108035.1 Flavobacteriaceae bacterium | reverse complement strand
ACAACCAAACTTCTTTTTTTTAAGTTTGGTTACCGACGAGTTACTATCAATGACATCTGCAGAAAAGCTTGTTTAAGTAAAATGAGTTTTTATAGATATTTTAAAAACAAAGAAGAGATGGTCTCCATTACTCTAAAAAACTTAATTAAAGAGTCCAATAGTCGATTCGAAAGTATCATGGAAGGAGATGTTCGTTTTTTGGAAAAAGTAAAAAACTTAATTTCAATGGAAGATACTTTTAGAGAACAAATAGGGGTTGATTTTATAAATGACATCCTTTCTTCTAAAAATAAATTGTTTTCGGAAATCATCAAAGAACAATCGATTTATGAGGAAAGGCAACTCAAAAAATATTTTAGTGAGGCTCAAGAAAAGGGGGAGTTAGACAAAAAGACACCCGTTCCCTTTTTAATATTTATGCTAAAAGACATCAAAGAAAAAGTACAAAACAAAGATTTAAAAAAACTATACTCTAATGAAAAAGATATGTGGCGCGATTTAACAAATTTTTATTTTTTTGGGATTGCACCTAAAAATAAACGATAAAATTGGGTTGTACATGCATTTAACCAATATACAAATTGCTGGGATCGCTTTCTTTATTTTCGTTTCTACAAACGCTCAAAGTTTGAGTTCATTTGATGGGCAATTAATGGGACAAGGTGGAATTGGTTTTGAAAAAGGAAGTGCACGTTATATGGGTACTCGCTATCTTCCTGAATTTACCCTTAAAAAAAGAATTGACAGCCTACATGCTCTAGCAGTTGAAGTTTCGGGCAATCTGAATGCCTCCCAAATTCTAAATGGATCCCAAAAAGAATCTATCACCGATTTTTCTCCTTATCGAATCTGGGTTCGCTATCAATTAAAAAAATGGGAATTCCGATTGGGACTACAAAAAATTGATTTTGGAGTGGCTCAATTACTCCGCCCACTGCAGTGGTTTAATCAAATCGACCCTCGAGATCCATTGGGACTTACCAATGGTGTTTACGGTCTTTTGGTCAGACATTATTTCAAAAATAACTCAAACCTATGGCTATGGGGTTTATACGGCAATAATAAAACAAGGGGTTTTGATGCATTCCCCTCTATCAAAAAACATCCTGAATTGGGTGGGCGTTTTCAAAAGTTTGTCCCTAAAGGAGAAATCGCTATTTCCTATCATTATCGAAAAGCCGGGCAAAATCCACTTTTTGACATCAATCCTTTAAGCCAAAATCCTGAACACCGAATCGGATGGGATTCTAAATGGGACTTGGGCATAGGGCTATGGACAGAATCTTCATTTATCCATAGAAGATTAAATATCGATCCTTTTACCAATCAATTCCTCTTTAATTTTGGAATGGACTATACCTTCAGTATAGGAAACGGTCTTACCCTTGCCTCAGAACATTTGTTTTCTTCTACTTTGAATGGACGGCTTACTGAATCCATGAATCTAAATACTACCGCTCTGAGCATTAACTATCCTCTGTCTTTTTACAGTTCACTAAATGGCCTAGTGTACAATCAGTGGGAAAACAATCAACAAACTTTGGTCATTAACTACCAATACGAATTTAGATTTTTTTCAAGCTATATTATTTTGTATTACAATCCTGAAGAAAATCAAGGTATTCAACAAAATGAAATCTTTACTAACCTGGCAGGACCGGGCATTCAATTACTTCTAGTTTACAACCATTAATTATGTCAAAAAAATCGATTATATCAATTGAAAATGCTTCTAAAAGTTACCCCATGGGTGGGAAAGAATTTAAAGCTTTAAAAGAAATCAACCTCACCATCAATAAAGGAGAATTTGCCGGAATTGTAGGTCCCAGTGGATCCGGAAAAACCACTCTGTTGAACATCATAGGATCTCTTGATTCACCAACTCAGGGAGATGCGTTTGTTTTAAATCAAAATATTGCAAAATTAAATCACAAAGAAGCTGCATCCTTAAGGAATCATTCCATTGGGTTTATCTTTCAAGTGTTTAACTTACTTCCCGTTTACAGTGTTTTTGAAAATGTTGAATTTGCACTTCTGCTTCAAAAAAATTCTGCTCAAGAGCGAAAAAAAGCGGTCTATGAAGCCCTTGAATGGGTTGGACTAACCCAACACGCTCATAAAAGACCCGACAAACTATCGGGAGGGGAAAGTCAACGAGTAGCCATCGCCAGAGCAATGGTAAAGCGACCTAAAATTGTATTGGCAGATGAACCGACCGCTAATCTCGATTCTGAAAATGACCATGCCATTTTAAAAACGATGAAGAAGTTAAACGCAGAATTGGAAACTACTTTTTTATTCTCTACTCATGATGAAAAGGTAATGGGGTATTTGGATCGAACCATTCATTTGAGAGACGGAAGAATTGAAAAAGACCATACAACCACTTAAACTATTAACAAATGAGACTTGCACTTAAACTTGCCTTTAAAAACCTTTGGGGGGCTGGTACACGAACCTTCCTAAACGTTTTAGTCCTTTCGTTTTCCTTCGTAATTATCATTTTACTTAACTCAATCATGGACGGCTGGGATCAACAAGCTCAGAGAGACAGTATCGCTTGGGAATTTGGACAAGGTCATTTAATACATGAAAAATATGACCCATTGGATCCCTATACCATTTTGGAGGGGCATGGACCCATTCCAAATGAATCCGATGGATTATCGCCCATTCTAGTCCACCAGGCATCTATTTACCCTCAAGGCAGAATGATGGGAATTCTTCTGAAAGGAATTGAGCCCCAACAAAAAATTTTAGAATTACCCACCCAAAAAATGGGCGATGCTTCCGTTGAATTTCCGGTAATTATTGGAAAAAGATTGGCTGAATCTGCAAAGCTTAAAAAAGGAGATGAAGTTCAAATCCGATGGCGTGATAAAGGAGGAACCTATGATGCAAATACCCTAACCATTATGGAGGTTTTTGATTCCAATGTACCCAATATTGACAATGGACAAATATGGATCGGATTGAAAACACTCTGGAAAATGACTGGTTATCAAAATGAAGCCTCCTATTTTATTGCTGATAACCAGTTTAAAGCTCAAAATTTGGATGCTTGGCGTTTTAAAAGTCAAGAGCAACTTTTAAGGGCTATCAAAGACTTGATCGCTCAAAAAAAAGCCGGACAATCTATCGTCTATATTCTGCTGTTGGCCATCGCATTACTCGCCATCTTTGATACTCAAATCTTATCTATTTTCAGAAGACAAAAAGAAATAGGAACTTACATTGCTCTGGGCATGACTCCAAAAAAAGTAGTGGCCCTCTTTACCGTTGAAGGAAGCATGTATAGTATTATGGCTTTGGTAGTAGGGAGTATTTATGGGATCCCCTTTTTTATTTATCTAGCAGATGTAGGATTTGCCATCCCTCCCTCAGATCAAAAAATGGGTCTAGCACTAGCCGAGGTGATTTTTCCTGTTTATGGGTTTAAACTGGTGGCAGGAACCATCGCTTTTGTGATGGTTTCCGCAACAATTATTAGTTTTTTACCCGCACGTAAAATAGCAAAATTAAACCCGGTTCTGGCACTAAAAGGAAAACAACAATGATACAGTTTATTTTTAAAGGAATCATAAGAGATCCCGGTAAGAGTCTAATTCCTCTTTCAGTGATCACAGTAGGAGTCATGGTAACGATCTTAATGTCGGGATTTTTAAAAGGAATATTTTCGGATATTGTCAATCAAAATGCCAAACTGGACACAGGTCATGTAAAAGTGATGACCCAACCCTATGCAGAAAACAAAGATCAATTGCCCAATGATTTAGCCCTTCTGGATTTACAAATGTTAATTGATTCACTCAA
Source organism: Flavobacteriaceae bacterium (assembly GCA_038108035.1). Lineage (GTDB taxonomy): Bacteria > Bacteroidota > Bacteroidia > Flavobacteriales > Flavobacteriaceae > MS024-2A. The sequence continues at coordinate 3,569 of JAYNHN010000089.1, read as the reverse complement.
GATCGAATTCCCCGATCTGATTTGGACACCAAGGATTAAGTTTGGGGGGATTATTGATGTACCTGATCAAGAAGGAAATACCAAAACACAAGGACCTGGCATGGGACTTGCTCTGGCTCTGATTGATGAAAATTCTGGGGAAGCTCAGCGTTTACAACTGAGTAAATCCTTAAAAAAAGGACGACTCCCCAAAGAAAAGGGTGAAATTATTTTAAGCGATAATTATGCAAACAAGTTAAAACTATCTCCCGGTCAAGAAATAACCTATTTTGGTTCTACTATGGAGGGAAGTATTGTCTTTGAACGTTTTGTAATGACCGGAACAATCGAGTTTGGCGCTCCGTTAATGGACAAAGGAACCTTTATCATAGATATTGAAGATGCTCAAAAGATGTTGGATATGGAGGATGGTGCGGGTGAACTCTTAGGATATTTTAAAAATGAGATCTACGACGATCAAAGAGCCCTGACGGTAACCGCTCTCTTTAACTCAAAATACAAAGACAGCCCCGATGAATACGCCCCGGTAATGGTTACTCTCAAAGACCAAAACGACTTACGAGTAAGTCTGGATATGGCAGATACTTTTAGTTCTATTTTTGTCTTTATTTTTCTCTTGGCCATGTCTCTGGTTTTATGGAACACCGGTCTTATCGGCGGTCTTAGGAGGTACAATGAATTCGGGATTCGCTTGGCTCTGGGTGAATCCAAACCAAATGTGTTTAGGGTATTGCTGATTGAAGCTTCTATTATTGGAACTATTGGGTCGATACTGGGTAGTGCTTTGGGAATCGCTTTTTGTTATTACCTTCAAGAAGTAGGAATAGACATTTCGAAAGATGTTGAAAACTCTACCATCATTATGCCTTCTGTTATGCGAGCTCACGTTACACCGGATCTGTTTTTTATTGGTTTTATACCCGGATTATTTTCGATGTTACTAGGTACTTCCCTTGCCGGGAGAGGTATTTTTAAGCGAGAAACCGCTCGTTTATTTAAAGAATTAGAAGTTTAAATTATAAATCTACGATTGATGAAAAAATCATTCCTTTTCGTTTTACTTTTTGGCTGCTCTCTAGGAAGCTCGTTTGCACAAAAAAGTAGTAAAGAAGCACTCTTAATTATTGAAGAAATTGATAAGAATATGTTTTCCAATACTCAGATTGTTACCTCTGAAATGATCGTTTATGGAAAGCGCAAAAAGAGAATTATTCGATCAAAAGGCTACTCCAAAGGTCAGCAAAACAACTTTACAGAATATCTATCCCCCGAACGAGATAAAGGTACTAAGATGTTAAAATTAAAAGATCGCCTTTGGATTTATTCCCCTTCTACCGATCGAACCATCCAATTATCAGGTCACTTACTCCGACAGTCCGTGATGGGTTCCGATTTGTCGTATGAAGATATGATGGAAGAGCGAAAGCTCGCTGAACTTTATTTTGCACAAATTGTCCGCGAAGAGACCTACAACGATCTTCCCGTCTGGGTCATGGAACTGAATGCAAAAATAGAAGGACTGGCTTACCATAAAAGAATATTGTGGATTGATCAAACCAAATTTTTACCCTTAAAAGAGAACCTTTATGCTAAAAGTGGTACCCTTTTAAAAACTACATTGTTTTCCGATATTAAACAGATCGAAGGTCGATGGTTTCCCACTCGGATGAATTACAAAGATGCATTAAAAGAAGGTAAAGGAACGGATTTTGTCATCTTAGAAATTGATTTCAATCCTAAAATACCCGACGAATACTTTTCAAAAGCCATTTTAAAAAAATAATTGTGATTTCCACTACACTTTATTTAAGAGCAATGTGGCAAAAAGGGGATCATTATCTTTATAATTCTATTTCTTCCTTTTCTCATATTAATTTATTTTTATTAGACACTGCTATTTAGTAATTTAGAAAAATCAATCATAAATCAATCAAAATGAAGAGAATTTTAATCACTGCATTCTATTTTATTCTCTCTGTAGGTAATGCACAACTAACTGAAGTTAAACCCGAAAAAATGGGTGTCTCTTCAGAACGAATTGAAAGAATTTCCAGCCTATCGGAAGAGTATGTGAACACAGATAAGGTACCGGGAATAGTAACCATAGTTTCCCGAAATGGAAAAATTGTCTATTATAAAGCATTTGGTCAACGCGGTGCAGATGATGAAACTACCCTCAAAAAAGACGATTTGTTTCGGATCTACTCCATGACCAAGCCCATTACCGCTGTAGCCGCCATGCAACTGTACGAAAATGGCAAGTTTCATCTTGACGATCCCGTTTCAAAATACATCCCGGAATTGGAAAAAATAACTGTTCTCAATGAAGAAGGTATAGTAGTCCCCTCTGAAGAAAAGATGACCATGCAACAGCTACTTACCCATACTGCAGGATTTTCTTATGGATTTAATCCAAAAGATATAGTCGATCAAAAATATAGAGAATCCAAACTTTGGGAATCCAAAGACCTAGATGAATTTACTGAAAAAATAGCCCAACTCCCTCTTAAATTTGAACCAGGCACCAAATGGCATTACTCCATTGCTGTTGACTTAACAGGTTTAATTGTGGAGCGCTTGTCAGTGATGTCCATATATGATTATTTTATGAAGAATATTTTTGTTCCACTGGGTATGAAAGATACCTTCTTTGAAGTACCTGAAAGTAAAATGGATCGGTTTTTACCCAATCATTTTTACAACGCTGAAAATAAAACCTTATTTACCCTTCCGGTGGATCCTAAAAGTGCCATGAGTAATTATGAAAAAGTCAGTCTCTTTTCAGGAGGCGGAGGACTCGTCTCCACTGCATTGGATTACATGATCTTTTCGGAGTGCATGCGCAATGGAGGGGCTTACAACGGCAAAAGAATTTTAGGTCCTAAAACGGTAAAATTTATGATTAAAAATCATTTAGATGGAAGCATTAACCCAGGTGGAGGAGCCGGTGAGAATCCCGTTGAAGAAGCGGAATCCAATGGGTTTGGATTTGGTTTAGGATTTGGTTTGGTGACAGACAGTACCAATAAAAAAATTATCGGTAGTGATGGAGAATACAGTTGGGGAGGTGCTGCAGGAACTGTTTTTTGGATTGATCCTGTAGAAGATCTTGTGGTGGTCTCTATGATCCAATTAATGAGCTCGCCTTGGAGTCTCAGAGAAGATTTAAAGGTGGCTACCTACCAGTCTTTGCTCCAAATCAATGAATAAAATTTATCCCAATTAAAAAGCAACTCGGATCAATTAATTTCTCTATTTGATCCCATTTGATACTCTCTATTTAACATGTCCATTCCATTTACTAAAAAGCTTTTTTATCTCCTTATATTAATGGGATACTCCCTTTTTGCTCAAGAGGATTTTGAAGAAAAAAAAATTACTTTTTCAGGCAAAATAAATATTACCAATAACGGATTTTCATTTATCCCATTGTTTTCTTTGGGTAAACCGGCCACTACAGTTAATCTTTCTGTGGGTGGAAAACGATTTAGTTTTGATCCTCAACTACGATTTGACCTTGATGGTATGAGACCGTGGTCGTTTCTTTTTAACTTGCATTAAAAAAACAA
>JAYNHN010000088.1:0-9676 GCA_038108035.1 Flavobacteriaceae bacterium | reverse complement strand
CACGTAGAATTAGCCCTCGAGCACGATGTCGATATCCTTTGGATCGGTGCACGTTCTACGGTAAGTCCGTTTATCATGCAAGAAATTGCAGATGCTTTAGAAGGAACGGACAAAATCGTTTTAGTAAAAAATCCGGTAAACCCCGATTTAGCACTGTGGTTAGGAGGTGTCGAAAGATTGTACACTGCCAATATCAAAAAATTAGGATTGATTCACCGAGGCTTTTCAACCTATGAAAAAACGAAATACCGCAACATTCCCGAATGGCAAATTGCCATTGAGGTGAAAAACCGATTTCCTGATCTACCCATGATCTGTGACCCTTCTCATATTGCAGGCCGACGCGATTTGATTTTTGATATCTCTCAAGCTGCTTTGGATCTCAACTTTGAAGGTTTGATGATTGAAAGCCATTGGGATCCGGACAATGCTTGGAGTGATGCAGCTCAACAAGTAACCCCGACACGACTGGTCGAAATCATGAAGGACTTAAAAGTTCGAAAAAAGACTACGGATGAAGAAGCTTACAAACACGAACTCAACACCCTCCGTGCTCAAATTGATGTAGTGGATCAAACATTGTTAGATACACTGGGTAAACGAATGAAAGTAGCCAACCAAATTGGAGCCTTAAAGCGTTCCAACAATGTGGCTGTTCTTCAAAATAAACGCTGGAATGAAATTTTAGGAAGGATGATCTTAGAAGGTCAAGATCGAGATTTATCTGAAGAATTTATCTTACGAGTGTTTAAAGCGATTCATCAAGAATCCATTAACAAACAAGAAAAAATCTTAAATTCCTAGCTGATTTATCAACTTTTTAAGCACCAATAGACAATAATCAATATGGATTTACTACAACTAATGCGAGAAGCAAGAGAACAATTACAACCCAACTGGCTTTTAGCTATTGGTGTTTCATTGGTTTATGGAATGTTAGTAGGTTTACCATCCGAGCTCAACTCTTACGGTGAACTACTAAGCTTTTTATTAGCAGGGCCCTTACAGATGGGGCTCTGTATTTTTTTTCTAAAGATCGTCAATTCGGAAACGCCTGTCTTTTTTGATCTATTCGAAGGGTTTAAGCCCTTACTTCAAGTATTGTTAGCCTATGCAGTAATAACACTCTTGACTATTTTAGGGTTGGTGTTTTTTATTATTCCGGGAATCATAATCTCCTTGGGCTTTTCTATGACTTTTTATATTCTTGCAGAACGACCCGATACCCCTTTTAATGAGGCAATACAAGAAAGTTGGAATTTGACCAATGGCTATAAAATGGAGCTTTTTATTTTGCATTTACGTTTTATTCCGTGGTATCTTTTGGGTCTTTTGTTTTTAATCGTAGGAATATTTGTTGTGGTTCCTTGGCATCAACTTTCCATTGCCAAATATTATAAATATCTAACAGAACAACCCGTCTCCAATCGAAATTTATGATTTTTGGGATACGGACTGAAGAGAACAGTTTGAAACACTCTTGTTTAAAAAAGTAAGGAATAAATAGATCTGAATGAATAATGCCGGGCAGAGCCTTGTTAGTCAGTATTAAAAATGAAGATCTACTGCAACGACTTGGCAATACGAGAAACCGCCTTTCGAATATGATCTTCGGAAGCAGCATAGGATATTCGGATACAGTTATCATTCCCAAAAGCTTCGCCGGTTACAGTCGCTACATGGGCTTGCTCTAGTAAATACAGTGCAAAGTCAGAAGCATTTTCAATTTTATTTCCGTTCAATTCTTTTCCAAAATAATAAGAAACATCGGGAAAGACGTAAAAAGCCCCTTTAGGGTCATTTAACTTAAATCCGGGAATGTCTGAAAGCAATTCAATGATCAACACTCTGCGTTGTGCAAATTCATCTACCATATATTGTATGGCACTAACAGGAGCGGTTAACGCAGCAATAGTAGCGCGTTGAGCGATACAATTGGCACCACTGGTGATTTGTCCTTGCATTTTATTACAAGCCTTGGCGATCCACTCGGGTGCTCCAATGTATCCGATACGCCAACCGGTCATGGCGAAAGCTTTTGCAACCCCATTGACGGTGATCGTACGATCGTACAATTCGGAGATGGAGGCAAAACTAAAATGAGGCGTTCCGTAATTTATATGTTCGTAAATCTCATCAGACATAATATAAATGTCTGGATGCTTTTCCAATACTTTACCCAATGCCCTGAATTCGGCCTCGGTATAAATAGTCCCACTGGGATTGTTAGGGGAATTAAAAAGGACCATTTTTGTTTTTGGAGTAATGGCAGCTTCTAATTGTTCAGGCGTAATTTTAAAATCCGTTTCAATGGAAGAGGGGATGATGGTTGATTTGGCCTCTGCCAGCGTAGCAATTGCGGAATAGCTAACCCAATAGGGTGCCGGTAAAAGTACTTCGTCTCCCGGATCCAGTAAGACCATACATACGTTGGCAATGGACTGTTTGGCACCTGTGGACACCACTATTTGAGAGGGGCTGTAATCCAGTTGGTTGTCTCGCTTAAACTTTTTGCAAATAGCTTCTTTAAGCTCAACATACCCATCCACAGGGGTATAGGAGTTGTAATTGTCATGAACTGCTTGAATCGCAGCTTCTTTAATAAATTCGGGAGTATTAAAGTCGGGTTCTCCCAGGCTTAATCCAATAACATCAATGCCTTGATTTTTAAGTTCTCGGGCCTTAGCTGCCATAGCGAGCGTGGCTGACACCGGCAGGCTATTGATTCGTTTAGAAAGTATGTCCATTGTAAAGTTGCATTAGCTGGGTTGCATTCCCATCTGCTTTAAAAATTTAAAATGCGAAAATAAGGCACTTCGAGTAGTTTTATACTCATTGTAAGGTAAATTAAATTCTTTTGCAGTCTTTTTTACAATCTCTCCAATTTTAGTATAGTGAATGTGACTTATATGGGGAAAAATATGATGTTCAATTTGATGATTCAAACCTCCGGTAAACCAATTGATAAATCGATTTTTAGTTGAAAAATTAACAGTAGTCAAGAGTTGATGAATAGCCCACGTATTTTTCATCGTACCAGTTTGTGGAGCTTCCGGCATCTCCGCATCACCAATGACATGAGCCAACTGGAAAACCAAACTTAAAATCAGCCCTGCTGTGTAGTGCATGACCACAAATCCGATTAAAATAGCCCACCAAGGGGCATCAATAAAAATCATGGGAAGTACAATCCAAACTGAAAAGTACATGATTTTAGTGAGTATCAGTCCTATCCACTGTAAACTCGGTTTTTTGCTGTGTGCATAAGACAGTTTTCTTTTTGTGTAACGCTTCATTTGTTGAAAATCCGTAAAGATCGCCCAATTGATGGTTAGTAAGCCATATAGGAAAATCGAATAATAATGCTGGAATTTATGATGAGGAAACCATTCTGCATGTTTTGAGAAGCGTAAAATTCTTCCAGCTTCCAGATCTTCGTCGTGACCCAAGATATTGGTATAAGTGTGATGAAGAACATTGTGTTGAACTTTCCAGTTAAAAACATTGCCCGCTAAAAAGTAAATACTACTCCCCATAAATTTATTGATCCAGGGATGTTTTGAAAACGATCCGTGGTTTCCATCGTGCATAACATTCATACCCACTCCAGCCATACCAATGCCCATAACTACGCACAAGCCCAATTTTAACCATAAACTGAAATTCAAGGTTAAAACCAACACATACGGAGCAATTAACAAAGAGAACATGACTACGGTTTTTACCCAAAGCTTCCAGTTCCCAGTTTTGGCAACTTGATTTTCTTTAAAGTAATGGTTGACGCGTTTATTGAGTGTTCTAAAAAATTGTTTTGGATCTTTTCGAGAAAAACGAAGGCTTTGTTTAGCTTGCATAAATTTTCATAGTTTTTGTAAAAGTAGCTGAAATTATTTTTGAATGCAAAACACAAATCAAAAATTCAATCTAGATTCTGTAAATTCTTTGTTTACCGAATGCTCACCTCTTCAGAAAAAACAACTGACATACTTGTTTTCACTTTATAAAGATTGGAACTCTAAAATAAATGTCATTTCAAGAAAAGATATGGATTCTTTTTACGAGCGCCATGTCATCCATTCGTTGGGGATTGCCAAGGTAATTTCTTTTGCGCCTAAGTCTCGTGTTCTAGATGTTGGGACAGGAGGGGGGTTTCCGGGTATTCCACTGGCAATATTGTTTCCTGAGACACGTTTTTTTTTGATTGACAGCATTGGTAAAAAAATTAAAGTAGTCAAGGCCATTTCTCAAGCCTTGGGGTTAAAAAATGTGGAGGCGTATCAAATTCGAGCAGAGAACTTTCAGCCTAAAGTTGATTTTGTTGTCAGTAGAGCTGTGACTCGAATGGAACATTTTGTGCCTTGGGTAAAAAAATGTATTACCAAAAAACAAAAAAATGAACTCAAAAACGGAATCCTTTATTTAAAGGGAGGCGATTTGAGTGAGGAACTTAGGGATTTCCCTGAAGCACATTGCTATGATTTAAATCAAATTTTTAATACCTCCTTTTTTGAAACCAAAAAAGTTGTACATCTACCTCTATAAAACTTTTTTTTCTTTTGTTTTTTCTTGCTTTTCCTCCAAAGCGTCTAAACGATCAAAAAGTTCTTCAAAACGCTTAAACCGTTGATTTATTATAGAGTCAAAAAGCTTCATTTGATCTTTCATATCCGAAAAATCAAAAAAATACATTCCCCGATCAAAACCTGAATAAGGATCTTCAAATTGAGGCGATAACCGTTTTTTAATAAGCGAATCCAAATAAATAATCTTCCCTTTCATAGGACTGATATTCTTAAATACCAACGAATCCAGTTTCAATCCATTCATAAGGGAATCCAGTGGATTGGAATTATCAAAGAAGAACATCGAAGGTGCTGTTGAAAGAGTATCGGTTTGAAAATGAAACTGAAATTTTTTGTGTAAGCCGGGCGAACGTTCCACCCGGCTAGAATCATAACGGATCAAGTTTCCATCTTTGTCGTATTCTTTTTCAACTCGGTAGTTGGTCTTAGGTTCGGTTGTCTTTTGGGCAAAAATACTGCTAATCAAAAGACAAAAGCTAAAAGTAAGCAGTCGCTTTTTCATCTTAAATCAAGTTTGGGTTCGTTTATTAAAGACGAAAAAAACTCAAAAATGTTACAAACTAGTTACCCAAAAAAGGATACCTATAATCGGTTGCTGGAATAAAGGTTTCTTTAATCAAACGAGGGGAAACCCAACGGAGAAGATTGAGGGCAGATCCCGCTTTGTCGTTGGTTCCGGATCCTCGGGCTCCACCAAAAGGTTGTTGTCCTACTACAGCACCGGTCGGCTTATCGTTTATATAAAAGTTACCTGCACAGTTTTCCAAAGCGACTAATGCTTCTTCCAGTGCGTAACGATCTTGAGAATAAACAGCACCTGTAAGTGCGTATTCAGAGGTTTCATTCACCAGCTTTAAAGTGTCAAACCATTCTCCATCTGGATAAATGTAGAGGGTAACTAAAGGGCCGAATAATTCTTTTTCCATACTAAAATATTTGGGATTCGTGGTTCGAACTACTGTAGGCTCTACAAAATATCCCTTGGAATCATCATATCCTCCACCGGCTAGAATTTCCGCATCCGGATCTTTTTGCACTTGTTCAATTGCAGCAGCTAATCGATCAAAGGCCCCTTTGTGAATGACAGCTGTTACGAAGTTTTCAAGCTTTTCGGGCGATCCCATTTGTATGGTTTTTAATTCCGATTTGACACGATCAATTACGCTATTAGCAATTGATTGAGGGAGGTACACTCTCGATGCAGCCGAACATTTTTGTCCTTGAAATTCAAAAGCACCTCGAACGATTCCGGTGGCGACTTCTTGAGGTTTTGAAGAAGGATGTGCAATGATAAAATCTTTACCGCCCGTCTCACCTACAATCCGAGGATAGGTTTTGTAGCGGCTTATTTGAGATCCAATTTTACTCCAAATCCCTTTAAAGACTTCCGTGGAACCAGTGTAGTGAATTCCTGCAAAATCAGGACTTTGCAAGACAGTGTCTGTAATCATTTCAGGATCACCAAAGATCATATTGATGACACCATCGGGGATTCCCGCTTCTTGGAAGACTTCCATAATAACCTGAGCCGAAAAGACCTGATGATCGCTGGGCTTCCAGACAATCACATTACCCATCATAGCGGCACTTGCGCACAAATTCCCTGCAATGGCAGTAAAATTAAAAGGGCTTACAGCATAGACAAACCCTTCCAAGGGACGGTAGCTTAATCGGTTCCAGATACCGGGACTGTTTTCAGGTTGTTTTTCATAGATTTCTTGCATATAGGCTACGTTAAACCTTAAAAAGTCAATGAATTCACAAGCAGCATCAATTTCAGCTTGGTGAATCGTTTTGGATTGTGCCAACATGGTTGCTGCGTTGATCTTGGCTCGATAAGGTCCTGCGATCAATTCAGCTGCTTTTAAGAAAATTGCAGCTCGAGATTCCCATGGCATATGACTCCAAGCTTTTTGAGTTTTTAAAGCAGTGGTAATGGCTTCTTTTACATGATCTTTTGTAGCTTTATGATAGGTGCCCAATATATGTTTGTGTTCGTGTGGTGGATGCATGGTTGCGGTCACACCTGAGCGGACATCCTTATTTCCAATTCGCATGGGGATGTCTAGATTTTGTGCATGCATTTGAGAATACATTGCTAAAACTTCCGATCGCTCTGAACTCCCAGGTTCATAAGACAAAATGGGTTCGTTGTTAGGATAAGGTACTTGAAAAACACTGTTAGCCATAATTATTTTTTGGCTAAAAGTATTGATTTTACCAATAAAAACACGAACGAAAAAGTTTAATTTAAAACGTGAGGTACACTTAGTTTAAAAGAGGGGACTTCTACATTGAATTTTTTAGCCGTAGAAAAGTTGATCATTATGTAAGTGCCCGACATGGACCCCATAAGAGAAGTAATTAAACTTCCCGATTGATAAGTGTGAACATCTCCCGGACGTAAAACGGGCTTTTTCCCTACAACACCGTCACCATTTACATACTGAGGACGATTGGTAGATTCGAGTATTTTCCAATGCCTGGAGAGCAACTGAACGACGTCTTTACTTTGATTCTCGATCTTGATAGAATACATAAAAGCGTGGTGAAGCAATTCGTTTTTCAGAAAGCTTCCCTCAAATTTGGATTCCACGGTTACTTTAATACCTTTTGTAATTTGTTGTATCAAGACTCTATCTTCTCATATTTAAGTAATTATAAAAATAATAAAAAGTTGAATACGAATCAACAAATAAGTGTTAATTCTGCAATTCGAATGAATTTATTTTTCCAAAACCGATTAAAGCGTCATACTGAGCACCAATTGAACGGTAATAAACTAAGACCAAATAGTCATTTTCTGTTTGCGAATGGGTTCCACTTAGTACATTTTTATCCAATATTCCCCCTTTTTTGACCACATATTTGTAGTTATATAAACCTTGTTTTAAAAGAAGTACTCCCTCATAAAGTTCCAAAGCAGGATTGTAATACATTTTGTTTTGCTCACTGAGATCAAAGTTGTTAAATGCCCCGTAAATAAAAATTTCATCTTCGTTCAGTGAATAATCGGTTGCCAAACTAAAATAGACATAACTGTAGTCTGCATGCGTATTAGGATCACCTGGCTGCATGATGTTGCGAATCTCATAGTTCCCGTTGATGTCAGGGGCATAGGTATATTCCGCATAGAGTCTAGGAATGTCAATGCTTAGATACGATTCGTATAAATCTGCTCGATTGATATGGCTTATATTTGGGCTCAGTACTCGCAAATCTTTGGTGTCAAAGAAAAAGTATTCGTTTCCTCCTTCAAACTGTGCAGGAAGTTCGTACCGGTATACAAGCGTATTGCCATAAAAATACTGGGGAGTTAGATCTGACAGGATTTGATCCCACTGATAATTTTGTAGTAAAACCACCTTAATATTTTCGTTTGGGTTTCGAAAGGTTCCTTGAGAGGGAGTGATGGAAAAGTGAATGGATTGGTGGGTTGCAAAGCGATCCATGTTTTGAGGAAGATGAACTGCAACCTGAACAGAGGCTTGGGACTCGTAAATACAAAATCTTCTTGAAAAGGCCAATTCATCGTCGGCCGTGTATATTTCCAAAAGATAATTTCCGGAAACTTTAAATCGAACATCATCATTCGGGAGTGCTAACTGGTAATGAGTATAGGTTTGGAGGGTATTGAATGAGGTACTATAATTGTCAATCCGAAGGTTATCATAACCTTCTAAAAACTCATTCTGAAACAACTGTGAGGGCTTCCAATCATGATCAAAATGTTTGATTCGGTAATAGTAATCGGCTTCGTTACCTCTTAAGTCGTCAAAATTTAATAGCAAAAAATCGCCCAATTCAATGATGGGAAAAATGTCATTTTTATTTGAACTTGAAAATTTTATTGATTTTATAAAATCTTGTGCGGGGGTTTCCACTCCATTTTGTGCAACGCTAAAAATAAATTTTAAGGAGCAAATTACTAGACAAAATAAGAGTATAGGTCTCATCAAATGTAAAGGTAGAAGTTAAAGGGGTCTCAACCAAATCCAAATGGATATATAAAAAAACTTAAACAGCTATTTAGAATGAGTATAAATAACGTTTTTTCCTAGGCAATAACTTACTTGTAATGCAGTAGATTAGTAAATTTACATCGTTTTTAGAATTTAATAACTTAATGGAAAAAATCAAAGGTATTCGTATTACGAGGGGTGCTAACTTGAGCCTAAATGGTGATGCTGAAAAAATTCTCTCAAAAACTATTACTTCTTCCACTTATGCCCTCAAACCGGATGATTTCTTTGGAATGATACCTAAGCTTCTTGTTAAAGAGGGAGCCGTGTTGCAAAAAGGTCAAGCGGTTTTTTTCAGTAAAACTGATCCAAGGATTAAATTTGTGTCTCCTATAGCTGGGACATTAAAAGCCATCCAAAGAGGTGCGAAGCGAAAAATTGAAAAAATCATAATTGAAGAATCTGAAACTCAAGAATCTTTAAAGTATGATGTAGAAGATTGGCAATCTTTGGGAAAAGATGCGCTCATTAGCATATTATTAGAGAGTGGAAATTGGCCTTTTATCAAGCAACGTCCCTATGGAATTTTAGCCAACCCGGAGGACACACCCAAAGCCATTTTCGTATCCACCTTCGATACGGCTCCTATGGGAGTTGACTTTCAGTACATACTCAATAAAGATCAAGAGGCATTTCAGACGGGTATTGATGTTTTAAACCGATTGGTAGACCAACCCACTTATATGGGTCTAGATAAAAGTTTTTCAGGATTTTTCGAAAAAATTCAAAACGTTCAATCCTATGACATTTCGGGACCCCATCCGGCAGGTAACGTAAGCCTCCACATTCAAAAACTTTGTCCCTTAAACATGGGGGATCGAATCTGGACGGTTCGACCAGAAGACGTAGCCAATATTGGTCGTTTCTTTTTATCGGGTCATTTTAGTCCCATACGCACTGTTGCCGTGGCTGGGAATGCAGTTCAGAATCCTAAGTATTTTCCAACGTACATTGGAGTAGAAATGAAATCTCTGTTAGAGGATTTGACACTAGAAAACAATATTCGAGTGATCAACGGAGATGTTCTTAGCGGAACTACTTCGCATAGTGAAGACCACTTAGGATACTTTA
>JAYNHN010000087.1:8242-9915 GCA_038108035.1 Flavobacteriaceae bacterium | reverse complement strand
TTAAAAATAGAAATCCGTGGAGTTTTCTTAAAAAATCCTTAAAAATTACTTACTAAATTAATTTTGATATTTTTACTTAAAATAAATACCATGAATTATCTAGAAATAGCTTTACATTTTTGATGTATGAGCGATTCCATGTTCCTTGCAACCAAAAAAACAACCCATCGCAACAGATGAATAAAGTACTATTTCCCTCCAGTGAAAACGCACTCTCAAGAAAGTTTATAAGCGTTGTTTTTCTTGTATTTACACTAAAAAGTTTATCCCTTATGGCACAATACGAAACACAATCTTACGAAGTCGTAGGAAATATTGAAGGGGGGGAAATCCGTTTTTATCCTCCAAGTATGAAAGTTAAAGCACTTAAATCTGGGGGTTTTTCCTATTTATTTAAGTACATATCAGGGGGTAATTCCGAAAAAAAGAAAATTGCCATGACCACTCCCGTATATATGGATCAGGATATGATGGAATTTGTCCTTCCCAAAAAATTCGATCCTCAAAATACACCCTTGCCTTCGAATCCCCGTGTTGAAGTGTATGAATCTGAATCGGGCTATTACGCCGCTTTCTCTTATGGGGGTTATACCAACCCAAAAAAAGAAGAAGTGATCTTTGAAAAAGCAAAAACAATCCTCAAAAAAAATAATCTTAATTTTGAAAATAAACTCTTGGTTTTAGTTTACAATAGTCCGTATCATTTTTTTAATCGCAAGAACGAAATTTTAATACCGATAGAAATTGAATCCAAATAAAACATAAATATGAAAAATCTCACTTTAGTGTTTCTTGCATCTGTGTTTTTTAGTTGCAATTCTACCGCACAAGATTCGCAAAACGAAACCTACGATTACAATCCCGAAGCCCAACTCGAAAAATTAGGAATTGCCCTTCAAACTCCCTCAGCACCCGTAGCCAATTACGTGAATGCAGTTCGTACAGGAAATTTACTCTTTCTATCAGGTAAAGGGCCTAAAAAAGCAGATGGTACCTATATCGAAGGAAAAGTAGGTGCAGACCTTTCCATAGAGGAGGGGTACGAAGCGGCTCGAATTACGGCTATCAATCAATTGGCAGTTTTAAAAGCCGAACTGGGAAATCTAAATAAAGTTAAACGCATCGTCAAAGTTTTGGGCATGGTTAATGCCACTGCTGACTTCAGGGATCAACCGAAAGTCATCAATGGTTTTTCGGACTTAATGGTTGCAGTATTTGGGGACCGTGGTAAACACGCTCGCTCTGCCGTAGGGATGGGATCTTTACCCTCCGGAATTGCTGTTGAAATTGAAGTAATTGTAGAAGTTGAATAAAAAAACCGCAGCCTCTTATAAGGAATGGACTGCGGTGATTGATTTATGAATTTTAAATGAAATCTTCCTATTTAAAACCAAATTTTTTGATCCCCTCATGACTGATCTTAATCACTTCAAGGGGTGTTTTGTCAAAGGATTGATCTTGTTCCACCATATAGTATTGCATTCCTGATTGTTCCTTTTGAGCTAAAATTTTAGCAAAATCAATGGTCCCCATACCTACTGGGGCAAATTTACCTTCAACATCCATATCCTTAACATGCCATATCTTAAAGCGACCCGGATATTTTTCAAAATAAGCGAGCGGATCGGCACCGGCTTTTGTAACCCAAAAAAGATCCATTTGAAAATTTACCC
>JAYNHN010000087.1:4299-8232 GCA_038108035.1 Flavobacteriaceae bacterium | reverse complement strand
GGTATAACACCCTCTTCATCAGCAATAAACTCAAAATCGTGATTGTGATATAACAATTTAAGTCCCACCTTACTGGCTTTCTCACCTAATTTATCTAAGATTTGAGCCAAATTAGCTGCTCCTCCTTCCATTCCCATTCTTCTCGTTTCGGGATCAACTTTAAAAAGTCCCATCGGAGGTACTGGGATAACAAAATATTCAAAACCTGCTGCTTTCACATCAGCCATCATGACATCTGCATTTTCCATGGTAACACTTCCCTGATGGGTACTAACGGCTTTTAAATTCAAATCTTGAAGAAGTGATTTAAATTCTTCAGGTGCGAGATTATAGAATTTACCGTTCTGATAACCGGCAGCTTCAATATAAGCATAACCCGCATCAGCCACAGCTTTTAAGGTAGATTTGGCATCATTACCCATATCGGTACGCACCGTATAAAGTGCAAGTCCTCCAAGACGTTCTTGAGTTATTTGCGGGCTTTTTTCCTCTTTTTTTTCTTGTTTTTTTTCAGCACAAGAGAATAAGGTCACCACAAATAGTAAGGCGATCCCAACTTTTGAATACTGTAAAATAGCATTGTTTTGTTTCATCAATCTGTTTTTAAATTTATTTCCTAATATAATTTTTTTTTTTAAACTAAATCTTAAGTAAGTTGAGATCAATAATTGGTAGATTCAATAATCATTCTTAAAATTAGACTTGCAAATTAAACGAATGAACAACAAAACTGAACAGTCCATAGATCAATCGTTGTTTATTTCTGTGTTTTTTAATTCGGATTTATTTTTTGCTTGACAACCAATGCATCATTAAACACAAAAGGTTTAGGCATCATATCCCTGGGGCGCTCATTTATTTTTAGCCAAGGATTATCCATTAAATCAAAAGAATATTCCAGTAGTGTAAATGTGGGGTTCTGATCTTTTGAAATTTTGTAAGAAACTTGTAGTGAATCTTTATGAGAAACGTAAAAGGTAAGAAGCCGTAAATTGGATTCCGAAAAAGACCGTTGGTTTTTAAACGGTACTCCATTAAAATCAAGTTCTCTAAAAGTTACCGCTTGGTCAACAAAAAGCTGTAACACATTGGCTTTTTTTTCAGGGATCAATCGAAAAGTTACCTTTCGTTCTTCCCCAATCAGAGTATCCTGAATCAAACTAAATTGATAGTGAGGGATGGAATGATTCGGTGCCTTGGCAGCAAAAGTATATCCAGATCTGTATTTGCTTCTAGAAGCAGTCGTCAAAATTGAAGAGGCTTCTTGAGGATCTTTACCTAGGTAGTCAGTACTCCAATTATCCAAAATCATATCATAAGTCAACCAATAGGATTCGTTCTTGCTTAAGTCTTTGAAATACAAAAGACTATTCGGTTTTCTATGATTTTCATCAAAATCACTCGTTAAATGAGACTGGACAAAAAAACAAAAAGCAAGTAATCCAAAAATTTGGGCAAGTTGTTTTTTGATACGGTAACTACCTATAAAGGTTAATAAAAATCCAAAAAGCAAAACCGTAAAAAGGATACTAAGAACGATCGATTTTAATCCCAAACCAACGGGAAAAAACTGGATCAATGGGCTAAACATAAAAACCGAAGGGATCGCCAATAGCAAATGAAGTAATGGACTCGAATTTTCATTTTTGATAAGTATTCCAAATGAAAAAAGGGCACAGTAAAAAGGGATAATAAAATAGGACCCTCCCTTTAAATAAAGCCCCAGCAAAACATTAATAATAAGCCATATCAACAAAGGAGCAACTATTAAGTTGGCGATCGAAAGATCTCTTTGAAATTTATGGTATATCCAGAAAGTAGTTCCTATCGATAGGGATACAAAAAAAGCGATATAGGTATGCCCATTGTAAGTAAACCCATGAAGTATTTCTTGATAATGCGGATAGATTTTGAGTAATAAAGACCAACCGTAAAACCCAACAATAAATGCAACGATCAGTGATAATAGTATAGGAACGAAACCTTTTAAAATCGGTTTAAATTTGAGGCTCTCCTTTTTGAATCCATAGAAAATGAGTCCTAAGAAAAGTAAAATCGCAATGAAAACAGAGGGCATCACCCAACTAAACGGATAAGCAATCATTTTAAAGATTGGAAAATTGGTGTAAACATAATCTTCCTTGCTTTTGATGATGCTTAAGTCTGCCTCAGAAAAATAGTGCAACATAGACATTAAATAACTCCCTTGATGTTCCAATGAGTTTGGATCCAGATTATCAACATGATCTCCAGCCGTATGATAGTCAAAATGGTCATCAATAAAAGCAAAAAACAAGCCCTCTATATCTCCCTCCTCTCTCAAAATGGTAGAATCGGTATCATTGGGTAGCATTTTGTAAATACTGTACAGTAATGAACTGGCCAATGGATACTGGGGATTGGCTTTAATAAATCCTTGAATGAGGTTTTTGTTTCCTTGATTGGTTTCCAAAATCATGGAACTGGGGCCTCCGCTTCCTCGAGCTTCAAAGTTAATTGCCAATCCAACATTTTTTGCCAATGGATGGGAACGAACGAAGAGTTTAGCTCCATCAAGACCGACTTCTTCTGCATCGGTAAATAAAATAACAAGGTCGTTCTTGGGTTGTTTTCCACTTGCTAAGTAAGCTCGAATGGATTCCAATATCGTAACAACACCGCTCCCCGCATCACTCGCTCCAAAAGAAGGAGTCAAAGCACTGTCATAATGAGAAAAAATCAAAAGAGAAGGACCCTTTTCCGTACCATTTATTTTAGCAATAATATTTGCGGGTCGGGTCATGCGCCTTCCTTTTTCATTTAATACATATCCTTGTTGAATTTCCGGAGAAAGACCCAACTCCTTTAAAGACTCGATCAAAAATTCGCGAACTTTTCTGTTTTCTTGAGTTCCAACATAATGAGGAGACCGAGAGATTTCTTTTAAAGGGATCCAAGCTCGCTCAGTTGAAAACTCTGAATCCGATGCATCTATCTTACTGATTTTTTGAGGCATTAGATTGTAAAAACTAAAATAAATGCAGCCTAATAGAACAATTAGAGATAAAATAGATGTTTTTTTCACACGATAAAATTTTGATCATTATATGATTTTAGGATACTTATAAATCCGAAAATTTGTCTAACCACTCGCTGTACTTGATTTCACATTAAAAATTTCAACCTCTCCCTTTTTTGGATCTGATATAAAATTTGTCAATGTTCGTTTCATTTGGATGTTTTGTTAAATGTATAAATAATCCTAGGAAGAACAGTTTAGGCAACAGAGCATATTTTGATTTGTTATCCAGCAAGCCTGTAATTTTAAAACCTATGCTAGAAATAAACCTCCTGAATGTTGAGAATACGATTTCGAATAGACACTTTTAAGAAAGTGATTAAAGCAAATAATACGCTTTGTTCAGAAGAACAACTCCATGGTATAGAGAGTGTTGAAATAAATCATCGAAAACAGAGAAATAATATCATTTTTAGACCTAAACCCTTGAGATTTATAACAAAACCATGCTACACGGACAAAGTGAATTTACAGACAAAAAGAGGTGTCTGTTTCGAATTAGGATGAGTAAAAAATGAATTCTTCATCGCTAAATGTTTAAAAAGATACTTAATGATTAAAAAAGGATTGAATCTTACTAATAATCGTTTCGGCTTTAATAAGTGACAAATCAAAATATAAAGGCAAACACATCACACACTTACTTACTTCGTCCGTAACAGCTAAGGCTACGGGCTCCAGGTAGGGTAAACTATTTGCCAAGGAAGGATAAAAATAGCGTCTTGTGCCAATGTCTTCATCAGCTAAATAGGAGGCTAATTTCAGCATTACTTCTTCACTTTCAAATACCAAAGGGTAGTATGCATAATTTTTAGTAGCATTTTTATTCCATTGTGGTTTCCTTATTGGTAAACCCAATAGGCCCGCATCATAGG
>JAYNHN010000087.1:0-4289 GCA_038108035.1 Flavobacteriaceae bacterium | reverse complement strand
ATGTAAGGGTAGTTGCACAACCCCATAGCAGCATGGAACTCTGAATTTTTAGCATTCACCCCCAAACAATTAAATGATTCAGTAGTTTCAAAACCAAAATTACGAGTCTTTCTGATTTTTGCAGCCAGCACCTCATCACTACAAGAAATAAAACCACCCTCAGTGCAATGGTAAAGTTTAGAGGCATGCAAACTACAAACTGATATGTCTCCAAACTTAAAAACAGATTCGCCTTTGTATTTAACATCAAAAGCATGTGCAGCATCATATATTACTTTTAAAT
The DNA here is from genome assembly GCA_038108035.1 of Flavobacteriaceae bacterium. Lineage (GTDB taxonomy): Bacteria > Bacteroidota > Bacteroidia > Flavobacteriales > Flavobacteriaceae > MS024-2A. The sequence continues at coordinate 4,006 of JAYNHN010000087.1, read as the reverse complement.
TATGCTTTTTTGCAATAGCTTCCACAGCTTCAAAATCACAAGGGTTACCATAAACATGTGTAGCCACAATAGCGCAGGTATTAGCAGTTATCTTTTCTTCAATTTTTGAGGCATCAATATTCAGTGTAGTTTCTTCAATATCAACAAAAACAGGGGTACATCCTTCCCAAACAATACCAGAGGTAGTTGCTATAAATGAAAAAGGGGTTGTAATAACCTCGCCAACAAGCTGCAACGTTTTCATGCCTATTTGTAAGGCCATTGTACCATTACTCACAACTGACAAGTGATTAACATCAAATCGCCGTAGAAGTTTTTTCTCCAGCTCAAACATTAAAGGACCCTGATTTGTGAGATAATAATTATCCCATATACCAGCAATTTTTTCAAAATAGCTTTGCTTAGGCGGTAAAAAGGGTTTATTTATTGGAATCATATATGGTTCTAATTATAAATACTACCAGGTAAATAATACTTCTAAATAAATAAAGTTAAAAATTATTATGAAGTCTTTAACAAATGTAAAGTATAGTAATCACAACTATGCAGAGAAAATTGATTATTCTGTAATGATGCTTAATAAAAGTGGCTTATGGATGAACAACAAGATGTATTCAAGGAAAACTCTGTAGTCGATTCTTCATCAACCCAAAATCAAGAGTTTAGTTGCAAAATTCACAAATTAGAAATAATTGTTCTATAGGTGATTTTTAGAGAGCTCTAAGCTGTATGCGTGATGATTAGGTAAGGTTGAATAGAAATAATTTTGTATTTAAATCAACCCTTGGAGTACATTCTTAAACAGGTAAATACAGTATATTTTGCACGCTACAATTAGGAAATATTGTTCCATCTCTTGGATTTGCACCATAGGACCTGGAGAACTTGATTACAATAAAATCACATCGTATATTTTTTATATAATGACCACAACAATTTAAAGCCTAATAAAAATCCATTACCCTTCAATCGTTACAGCAAGAAAATCTTTGTTGGCAATGATGTTTGGATGGGATGTAACTCGACCTTTTTACGTGGCTTAACAATTGGAAATGATTCCGTTAAAGTAGCAAACTCACCAGTCAATAAAGATGAACCGTCTTACGCAATTGTTGGAGGCAGACTCATAAAAATAATTAGATTCAGTTTTCCGATAAAACCATTAAAAAATTACAAAAAAGCTGAAATAGTAGGATTTTCTTGCTAATTTAAATGTGATTATTATATATTCTTTCTTAAAGAATAGCATTGCCGAAGTGATTGAGGAATTTGAACAAAATCCCTATTTGTAAATGAATATTCTATTAACATCTGTAAGACGAAGAAAATATATAGCAGAATAATTTCAAGAGGCCTTCAAACATGAAGGAAAGGTGTTTGCCTCGAATAGTGACTACACGACAGCCATGAGTAGCAGATGGTTACTTTATCAGTCTGCTTATTTATGAAGATAATTACATTGATACGCTTGTTCAGTACTGCAATAAAAATAAAATCAGCGTCATTTTGTCTCTTTTTGATATCGATCTTTACGTCCTCGCAAAAAATGAATCGAAACTAAAAAATCATGGAATAATTCTAATTTTAGCACCTGAAAAAGTTGTTGAAATTTGTAATGATAAATGGGCTACTTTTAAATTTTTACAAAACCTTGATCTTAATACTCCTAAAACATTCTTAAAGATAAATGACACCTTAGAGGCTATTAGCAAGCAAACAATTACTTCCCTTTGATTATAAAACCTCGATGGGGAATGGCTTCAATTGGTATTTATAAAGTAAGTAGTGAATAAGAATTAAAGGTTCTTTATAAAAAAAGTCAGAAGGAAATTTTTATTTTTTTTAAAATACGAATCATCAGTTACTTCAAAAAACCCAATTATTATTCAAGAGTTTTTAAAGGGAAGTGAGTTCGGACTAGATGCTATTAACGATTTAGAAGGAAATTATATAAATACCTATGCAAAATGCAAAGTTTCCATGCGAGCAGGAGAAACAGACATAGGCGAAACAGTAGATAACACAAAATTTATAGATGCTTCAAAAAAATAAGTGCTACTATTAACCAAAAAGGTATCGCATCCATTGATTGCATAGAACATAATAATAAACTTTATGTGATAGAAATTAATTGCCGTATCTCAGGCCACTATCCACTAAATCATTTAGCGGGTGTTAATTATCCTAAAATGTTATTTATTTGGCTAAAGGGGGGTAATGCTATTTCTCAATATTCCTCTTTTAAACAAGGTCTAAAAATCACGAAAGACCTCGTCCCTGTTGTGATAAACCAGCCTTTACATTAATCCAACTCAAGTAAAATAGATCTAAATTTCTGAATGACCACTTCGGTTGCATGATTTTTCTCAATCCACATTCGACCTTCTCTTCCTATATTTAATGCTATTTTCTTATCTAACAAAACCGTTTTTAATGCACTGTATATCGCATCTATACTTTTTGCTTCAATTAATACGCCACTGTGTCCATTTAATATAACATCTGGTATTGCACCAACATTAGTTGCTATTGATGGAATTCCGTAGGCCATAGCCTCCAGTAGTGCATTAGGCATCCCTTCAAAATATGTTGGTAAAACAAAAACAGAGGACTTTGATAGCAAGTCATGTTTCTTAATAGGGTCAACCCAACCATGAAAAATTGTGTACTTGCCAATATTTAGTCTTTTTACAAGCTCATTAGCTTCTTCAAATGCTAATCCATTCCCACAAATATTAAGTTCAAATACAATGCCCTCATCATTTAGTTTCTTGCAAGCTTCTATTAACTCGATAATACCTTTATTACGATCCACCCACGCCAAAAATAAAATTTTAGGAATGGGTGATGAAGGCTGTGATTTATTAGATGGATGATATAAGCTTGTATCAATAGCATTTGGAATTACTTTAAACTTCTGATCGTGAACATCAGGGAATTCTCGCTGAAATACAACTTTCCAACTGCCACCCTGACAAACAACAACATCAACTTTAGAAAACACCTTTAAAATCAAAGGTTTTAGCCTACTACTAAAATCATCCAATATACCACCAGACCTAGGTGCAAAAACAACTTTTTTTCCAAAATGCTTAGCAAAAAGTGCCATTTGACCCTTCTCTAATAAGGAAGCGCCATCACCGCTAAAAATCAAAACAGCATCAATCTTTTTTGTTAATAAGTAAAAGACGAATAAAGAAAACCGTTTAATCGCCTTATATAAACGGAAAGCAAAAGAATTTTTCAAATTATTTTTTGCTGTAGAATCAATCTTAATCCATTTAATATCATCGTCTAACCCTTTAACCAAAAGCTCTGAAGCATACATTTGCCCACCAAGAATATCCGCATCTGATCGCTTTAAGAAAGATCCTACAAAAAGGACTTTTTTCCTCATCATAATTTAAGTTTCAACTTTATACTTTTGCATCCAAATCGAGAGATTCATTAGCTTCCACAATAAAAATCCATGGTTTATTTTACCTTGCTCATGTTGAGTAATAATTTTTCGTAATTTCTTTTCGTTAAAAAAGCCCTTATCTCGTATAGTATCACTAAATAATTGCTCCTTCATAAAAGAATTCAAAGGTTTTTTTAGCCAATTTTCAAAGGGCACGCCAAAGCCTGTTTTTGGTGCGTCTAAAATTTCATTAGGAACAACACCCCGTAAAGCCTGGCGAAGCAGCCATTTTTTTTCTTTTTTATGCACTTTATAACTGGATGGTAACCCGATTACAAAATCTGTCAATTCATTGTCTAATAGGGGAACCCTAACCTCAATAGACTGACCCATAGTTGACTTATCAACCTTTTCAAGAAAAATTGATGGTAAGATAATTTGAGTATCCGTTAACAACATTTTTTGAACTAAATCTTGCGCATTGAACCGTTGAGATTCATTAATATATTCCAAAAAAGGATTTGTATGCTCTAGTTTATTCAAAACGTTGTCACCCAACACTGCAAGTGGTGAGTTTTTTAAAGTTTCCACAGTAAGTAATAATGC
>JAYNHN010000086.1:0-9972 GCA_038108035.1 Flavobacteriaceae bacterium | reverse complement strand
ATTGGTATGAAAACATGCTTTTTTGGAGAAAGTTTGAAGATAAATTAGCAGCAGTTTACATTCAACAAAAAGTAAGAGGGTTTTTGCACCTTTACAATGGGCAGGAAGCAGTTTTGGCGGGGTCTCTTCACGCTATGGAGCTTGGAAAAGACCGAATGATTACTGCTTACAGGAATCACGTACAGCCAATAGGTATGGGAGTTGATCCGAAACGAGTCATGGCAGAGTTGTATGGAAAAGCCACTGGGACCTCTCAAGGTTTAGGGGGATCTATGCATATTTTTTCCAAAGAACATAAATTTCATGGCGGTCACGGAATTGTCGGAGGACAAATACCCTTGGGTGCCGGAATGGCCTTTGGAGATAAATATTTTGATCGTAACAATGTAACTCTTTGTTTCTTGGGGGATGGAGCAGCGAGACAGGGTACGCTCCACGAGACTCTTAACTTAGCAACTCTTTGGGAGCTTCCCGTCGTATTTGTAGTTGAAAACAATGGATATGCTATGGGAACATCTGTAGCTCGGACGGCTTCACATGTAGAAATATGGAAGTTAGGACTTGGCTACGGGATGCCTTGCGAACCTTGTGATGGAATGGATCCGGTAGCAGTCGCAAAAACGATGGACAAAGCCATAAGTCTCGCTCGTGATGGAGGAGGTCCTTCTTTTATTGAAATGAAAACATATCGGTATAGAGGACATTCTATGTCTGATGCTCAACATTACAGAACTAAGGAGGAGGTTGAAGAATACAAAAAAATTGACCCTATTACTCAAGTAAAAGAAGTCATTTTAAATAAAAAATACGCTACACAAGACGATCTTGACAAAATCGATAAATCAGTGAAAGAACGAGTTGCTGAATGCGAAAAATTTGCTGAATCATCACCTTATCCAGATTTGAATGTGATGTATGATGCCGTTTACGAACAAAGAGATTACCCATTTATAAAACACAAATTGTAGAGCATGGCTGAAATAATTAATATGCCGAGGTTAAGCGATACCATGGAAGAGGGAACCGTAGCTAAATGGTTCAAAAAAGTTGGTGATAAAATCAATGAAGGGGATATTCTTGCCGAAATTGAAACCGATAAAGCTACTATGGAATTTGAATCATTCAACGAGGGTGAGTTGTTGCATATTGGAATCCAAGAAGGGGGTACCGCACCTGTTGATACCCTTTTAGCGATCATAGGACAAAATGGAGAGGACATTTCTCAGCTCTTGGGAGGAGAAGCATCCCCCAACTCAAATGAGGAAACTCCTAATGTTGAAACTTCAGAATCCAAATCTTCTTCCACAGAAGCGATGGCAATGCCTGAGGGAGCAGAAGTAATCACAATGCCTCGATTGAGTGATACGATGGAAGAGGGAACCGTTGCGAAATGGAATAAAAAAGTTGGAGATTCGGTAAATGAAGGCGAAATCTTAGCCGAAATCGAAACCGATAAAGCCACTATGGAATTTGAATCTTTTTATCAAGGAACTTTATTACATATTGGTTTAAATGAAGGTGAGTCAGCAGCAGTTGATAGTGTATTGGCAGTGATTGGAAAAGAAGGAACGTCCGTTGAGACGGTTCTTGCAGCTTATGGAAGTGTAAAAATACCCTCGGCGGCAGAACCAAATGAAATCAAGGAGAAAGAAATTGCTCTTCCACCTGCTATTGTAGAGGAAAAGAAAACGACTCCTCCGGTTGTAGTTGTTTCTGCATCTTCGACATCCACAGGACGATTAATTGCTTCTCCACTGGCTAAAAAGCTAGCAGCTGAAAAAGGAATTAATCTAGATCAGGTTCAAGGGAGTGGTGAAAATGGAAGAATCATCAAACGCGATATCGATCATTTTCAGCCATCCGCTATGGGATCCACCCAAGCCTTTATTCCATCAGGTGTAGAATCGGTATCAGAAATAGCCAATTCACAAATGCGAAAGACCATCGCCAAGCGACTGTCGGCCTCCAAATTTTCGGCACCGCATTATTATCTTGGTGTAGAATTTGACATGGATTATGCCATTGCTTTTAGAAATCAATACAATTCGTTGCCGGACAACAAAATTTCGTTTAACGATATTGTGGTCAAAGCTTGTGCCTTGGCTCTCAAGATTCATCCACAGGTTAATGCCAAATGGGAGGATCATCAAATCACTCAACACCATCATGTTCATGTAGGGGTAGCCGTAGCTGTAGAGGACGGTCTAGTAGTTCCCGTTGTTAAGTTTACAAACGAACAAAGCCTACCTCAGATTGGTGCTGCAGTCAAAGACTACGCAGTTCGGGCAAGAGATAAGAAGTTAACACCCAACGAAATGGACGGTAGTACGTTTACAATATCCAATTTGGGAATGTTTGGAATCCAAGAGTTTACTTCCATAATTAACCAACCCAATGGAGCGATCTTGTCGGTTGGAGCGATCGTTCAAAAACCGGTCGTAAAAGAGGGATCCATTGTAGTAGGGAATACGATGAAATTGACTTTGGCGTGTGATCATCGAGTGATTGATGGGGCTACGGGAGCTCAATTTTTACAAACACTTCGTGGTTTTGTAGAAAACCCTTTAACGATGGTATTGTAAGGGCCTATAATTCTTAGGTTTTCTGTATATTTAAGCATGTCAAAAACAATCGTAGTTACGGGTGCAAGTCGAGGAATCGGATATGCTTTAGTGCAGATAGCAGCTCAAAGGGGTCATCGAGTATATGCTCTTTCACGATCAATAAAAACGCAGACTTCCAATCCCTTGATACATCCCAGGGCGTTAGATCTTTGCGATGAAGATGCTCTCGATAGCTTTGCATCAGAAATCAAGAACGAAGGCTTGGTGATAGACGCCTTAATCAATAATGCAGGAGCCTTTTTGAATAAGCCTTTTGCAGAAACATCCAAGGCAGAGTTTGAAGCCATTTATAAAGTCAATGTTTTTGGATTGGCATCTATTACGCGAAAATTAATTCCCCAAATGCACTCCAAGGCACATGTGGTGAATATCAGTAGCATGGGCGGAGTTGATGGGAGTACTAAATTCCCGGGACTTGCAGCTTACAGTAGTAGCAAAGGTGGAGTCAATATTTTAACGGAGTTGTTGGCTGAAGAATACAAAGAAAGTGGCCCTGCTTTTAATGCTTTGGCACTAGGAGCCGTACAAACTGAAATGCTTGAGGAAGCTTTCCCCGGAATGAAGGCACCGCTTTCGGCTCAAGAAATGGCGAATTATATATTACACTTTTCATTAACTGGACAGCAGTATTTTAATGGTAAAATTCTTCCTGTTTCATCTTCTACACCCTAATCCATAGGAGGAATGGAATTACTATTCAATTATCTTCCAAAATCTGCTCATCCGCAAATTGATGTACTTCTCAAGGAGCTCAATATCGATATTAGAATAACCAAAGAGCGCCTTACAAAACACGGGGATTTTAGATTTTACCCCAATAAAAAACCGATCATTACAATCAATCAATCATTAAATCCCTATCGTTTTTTAATCACTTTACTCCATGAATTGGCTCATTTCAAGGTGTTTCAGAATTATAAAAACGGAATGAAACCCCACGGTAAAGAATGGAAACGAGCGTATAGAGAAATCGTCTTTCCTTTTCTCACTCCTGAAATTTTTCCCAACCCAATATGTTCTAGTTTAGCTAGGCATATGATCAATCCCAAAGCTAGTACGGATCGAGATTTTGAATTGGTAATGGCATTAAAAGCATTCGACGATCAGCAAGGACAAATCCATATTTATGAATTGCAAGAAGGAGCTGTTTTTCAGATTCATAATGGAAGAAGGTTTGTTAAAATCAAAAAAAGACGGAAACGTTATGAGTGTAAAGAAATTTCTTCCGGTCGCATATACATATTTAGTCCCCATACGGAAGTGTTTCCAGAGTGAATACTAATTTTTTTTGATGTCTTAAAACTGGTGAATTGAAAAGGGTCATTTCTTTAAATAGACCTCTCTCACTTTTTTAAATAGATCTGAAGAGTAAACAAAGCTACTAACAGCTTCATTATCCGTTATAAAAATTTCTTCTTTGGTTCCTTCCCAGGCTTTTTTACCGTTTTCTAAAAACACAATCTTTTCACCAATTTCCATTACTGAATTCATGTCGTGTGTATTGATTACTGTTGTGATATCGTATTCATCAGTAATTTCTTTAATCAAGTTATCGATCAAAATAGCAGTTTTAGGATCCAAACCCGAATTGGGTTCGTCACAAAACAAGTATTTGGGGTTCATCACAATGGCTCGCGCTATTGCTACCCTTTTTTTCATACCACCCGATATTTCATCTGGATATTTATTATCAGCATTAATCAAGTTGACTCGTTTAATAACTACCTGGGCTTGTTCTCTAATTTCTTCATCGTTCTTTTGAGTAAACATTTGCATGGGAAACATAATGTTCTTCTCTACGGTCATGGAATCAAATAAAGCACTTCCCTGAAAAACCATTCCCATTTCTTGTCGGAGAATGGATCGCTCTTTGGTATCCATCTCCTTTAACGCTTTATTTTCAAAAAGAATATTGCCCGAATCGGTATTGAATAAACCCAATAAACATTTTAAGAAAACGGTTTTACCTGAACCACTTTGACCGATGATTAAGTTGGTTTTGCCTTTCTCAAATGTGGTAGAAACCCCTTTTAAAACTTGGGTTTCATCAAATGATTTTGTGATGTCTTTTACAGTAATCATTTAGGTTAAAAGTAATTGAGTTACTAGATAATTTACTAAAATGACAACTACGCTAGTCCAAACAAATGAAACGGTACTGGCCTTTCCAACATCCAGTGCTCCTCCTTTCATATAATAGCCATGATAGGAGGGAATGGTCGCCAGAATAAAAGCAAAGAATACTGTTTTAATAAAAGCATAACCTACATGAAAAGGAATGAAATCCAATTGAATACCATCTACAAAGTCCGCACTCGAGGAGAAACCGCCGTAAACACAGGCGATATATCCCCCATAAATACCCAAAAACATGGAGATGCTGATCACAAGTGGATAGAGTGATAGTGAAACGATTTTTGGAAAAATCAAGTAGTTGTGTGTATTAATCCCCATTACTTCAAGTGCATCAATTTGTTCGGTTACACGCATAGTACCAATACTAGAAGTAATATAGGAACCTACTTTGCCCGCCATGATAATAGATATAAAGGTAGGTGCAAATTCTAAAATCACCGATTGTCGGGTTGCAAAACCAATAAGATTTTTTGGTAGTAATGGGTTTTCTAAATTGAGTGCAGTTTGAATAGCAACCACCCCACCTACAAAAAAGGAAATAAAGGACACAATTCCTAAGGAACCGATGATTAGTGAGTCAATGTCCTTAAGAATCAGCTGTTTAAGAATTTTCCATTTTGTGAATTTTCCAAAGACACTATGGAGCATTAGGAAGTATTTTCCGATATGTTTAAGGATATTCATACCTGTGTAAAGGTACGGATTTTAACCAAAAATAAATCCCTGCTTCGTTGAATTTATTTTGATTTTAAAATTAAATCCGATAGGTAATCGCGTTGATATTCATTCCGGCTCCTACAGAAGCAAAAATGATCAGATCACCTTCATGCAATTCGTGACCTTTGTAGTTTTCTTTTCGGATTAAATCAAATAGAGTAGGTACTGTAGCCACCGAACTATTGCCAAATTCTTGAATATTCATTGGTAGAACATCCTTAGGCATTGGCTTTTTGTACAGTCTATAGAATCGCTTGACAATGGCATCATCCATTTTTAAATTGGCTTGGTGAATAAATATTTTTTTGACACTTTCAATGGATTCTCCCGATTCCTCTAAGCAAGATTGAATGGCCATGGGAACTTTGCTAAGGGCAAATTCATAAACTTTGCGCCCGAACATTTTTATGTATTTGGTTCCTTTTCCAGAGTCATTGGCAGGACCGTAAAAGATAAAATCAGCCTCGCCTTCTGAGGTGTAAGTGACTGTTTTGTGGGAAAGAATACCTCCTTTTTTATCGCTAGATTCAATAATACAAGCTCCAGCGCCGTCCGCATAGATCATGGAATCTCGATCCGTTTGATCCAGAACTCGAGATAAAGTGTCAGCACCGATAATTAAGCATTTTTTAGCCATACCCGCTTTAATAAAAGCTTGGGCTTGAATAACTCCTTCGATCCATCCGGGACATCCAAATAGTATGTCATACGCCACACAATTCGGATTTTTTATCTTTAATCCAGCTTTTACCTTGGAGGCCAGACTGGGTAATGTATTGACTTGATTCGTTTTCGCGGCAATATCCCCAACATTGTGAGCAACGATCAGGTAATCAAGGGTTTCGGGATTTAATTGAGCATCTAAAATGGCTTTAGAAGCTGCTTCCAAGGCAATATCGGCAACGGTTTGATCGTCACGAATGTACCTCCTTTGATCAATACCGGTAATGGATTTGAATTTTTCAATAACTTCTGCGTTGGGACGGTTTATGGGAGCTCCTGAAGCCTCGAAAAAAGTATTTTTGGAAAAATGACTGTTGGGCTGAATGTATTCGGGTATGCTGCTTCCGGTTCCTGTGATTTGTATGCTCATAATGATTTCCAAAGATATTATTTTGAAGAATTGGAACGATATAAGTCCAAAAATCGCTACGATACCTAAATAGGATTTATTTGTAAATAAAAATATTTTTTAAAAACATAATAATTTGATAATCAAATATCTGAGTACATTTTCATGGGTTCACAACTACAAATTAAATTACGATCTCCATAGGCCTCATCCACTCTACGTACACTGGGCCAAAATTTATTTTCACGAACAAAATCTAATGGAAAAGCCGCTTTCTGTCTGCTGTAAGGAAATGACCATTCATCAGCAGTTATCAAATCAAGTGTATGTGGCGCATTTTTCAATAGTGAGTGATCGTCTGGATTAGCAGAAGCAATTTCCATTCGTATAGAAATCATTGCCTCACAAAATCGATCCATTTCGGCTAAATTTTCACTTTCAGTGGGTTCAATCATCATGGTTCCAGCAACTGGAAAAGATACCGTAGGGGAATGAAAACCATAGTCCATTAAGCGTTTGGCAATGTCAACGACCTCAATACCCATTTCTTTAAAGGGCCGGCAGTCGATAATGAGTTCATGTGCAGCTCTACCTTCAAGACCAGCATACAAAATATCGTAAGCTCCTTCCAATCGTTTTTGGATATAGTTGGCATTGAGAATGGCAATTTCAGTGGATTTTTGGAGTCCAGCCCCTCCTAACATTTGAATGTATCCGTAGGAAATTAGACAGACCAAAGCGGAACCAAATGGAGCTGCAGATATGGCAGATATAGCTTGCTCTCCGCCTGTTTTAACAAGAGGGTTACTCGGAAGAAAAGGAGCCAAATGTTGAGCGACACAAATGGGACCTACACCGGGTCCGCCTCCTCCGTGGGGTATTGCAAAAGTTTTATGTAAATTCAGATGACAAACATCCGCTCCAATTGCAGCCGGACTGGTAAGTCCCACCTGAGCATTCATATTTGCTCCATCCATATACACCTGCCCTCCGCAGTCGTGAATGAGCTGAGTAATATCTTTAATTCTACTTTCAAAAACACCGTGAGTACTGGGATAGGTAATCATCAGTGCTGATAAATAATCCTTGTGTAAAAGTGCTTTTTCGTGAAGATCATCCCAATCGATATTTCCATGCTTATCAGTACCTGTAACCACCACTTTCATTCCTGCCATGACAGCTGATGCCGGATTGGTTCCGTGCGCCGATGCAGGGATCAAACAAATATTTCGATGAGTATCTTTGCGGGATTCGTGATATGCACGTATCACCATCAAACCTGAATATTCTCCTTGCGCACCTGAATTGGGTTGAAGAGAAGTTGCTGCAAAACCCGTAACTTCATTAAGTTGTTTGGTTAAATGAGCTAGCATTTTTTGATAACCAGTTGCTTGCTCAATGGGAACAAAGGGATGCAAACTTGCCCAGTTGGGATTACTTAAAGGTAACATTTCGGATGCAGCATTCAGTTTCATGGTACAGGAACCTAGTGAAATCATCGAGTGATTAAGAGCCAAATCTTTCCGTTCTAAAGACTTGATATACCGCATCAAGGCAGTTTCGGAGTGATACGAATTGAATGTGGGATGTGTTAAAAATGCACTTTGTCTTTTGTGAATATTAGGAATATAGATTTCGCTAGCAGAACTTTTTCGAACAATTTTTCTGTTAGCAAGGCTCGAAAAAATGGAGATAATTTTTTGGATGTCTTCAGCCGAGCTGGTTTCGTTGATGGAAATACAGACGTTGGATCCATTAGGATAGTAGAAATTTAGTTCCCTTGCTTCTGCCAATTTTTTCACTTCTTCGGCATTTGCCTGTATCATCAAGGTGTCAAAAAAAGAGATGTTAAGCTGAGTATATCCTAAAGCTTGTAATTGTTCATTTAGTAAAGCTGTTTTGCTATGGATTCCATTGGCAATGTATCGCAAACCCTCAGGACCGTGATATACTGCATACATACCAGCCATGACAGCTAGAAGTACCTGAGCGGTACATATATTTGAGGTGGCCCGATCTCTTTTGATGTGTTGTTCTCTAGTTTGAAGCGCCATTCGAAGAGCTGGGTTTTCATCTAAATCACGTGTTTGACCAATGATTCTTCCGGGAACGTTTCTTTTATATTTTTCCCGCGTAGCAAAAAAAGCAGCATGGGGACCTCCATAACCTAGGGGAATTCCGAAACGCTGAGTTGTTCCTACAACGACATCAGCACCAAATTTTCCGGGTGCTTCAAGGAGTACTAAGCTCATGATATCGGCAGCGACTACCGTACTAACTCCTGCTGACTGTGCTTGTTCAATCCATTGTTTTAAATTGGGAATGGCACCGTGTTTTCCCGGATACTGAAATAAAGCTCCGTAAAAGGAGTCTGAAAAAACATGTTCTTCTGTTTTTCCAATTACCAATTCTATTCCCAAAGGTGTAGCACGCGTTTTGAGTAAAGATAGGGTCTGGGGGAGCACATTTTCATCTACAAAAAATTGTATCGCTTCATTCTTTTTTTGTGCTCTAGAACGTGCGCCAAAAAGCATGGTCATCGCTTCGGCTGCTGCTGTGCTCTCGTCAAGTAATGAAGCATTGGCCAGTTCCATGGCTGTTAAGTCACATATGAGTGTTTGGAAATTGAATAAAGCTTCCAATCTACCTTGCGCAATCTCAGCCTGGTAGGGTGTGTAGGCAGTGTACCAACCTGGGTTTTCTAATATGTTTCTTTGTATCACTGCTGGGGTGATCGTGGGATGATAGCCCAATCCAATGTAGGTATCAAAAAGTTTATTTTCGAGACTTAGTTTGTGTAGTATTTTTGAAAAAGCAAATTCGCTGATTCCTGGAGGAAGATTTAACGGTTTCTTTAAGCGAATGGCTTCTGGCAGCGTTTGATTCAATAACTGTTCCATAGAGTCAGCTCCAATATGAGCCAACATTTTTTTTACCTCTCCTTCGTTGGGTCCTATATGTCTTTCTACAAAAGAATCCGTTCTCATAATCAATAGTAATTTTAAACAAAATTAGGATTTATTAAGTTTATTTTTTTCTTTATTTGGGAGGAACTTAAAAAATTTTTTAAAAAAAGTTTTCAACTTGTTTCAAGTTGAGACAGTCGCCCATGAAATACAAGATCTTCCGGTTATTTGATTTTTATATTAAGTCCAGTATTCACGTGGCTTTGTCCGTAGTTTCATTGAGTATGATCACCTTGAAGTTATGTGGTATATCCGTTCCGATCGAATTGTTAATATTTATTTTTTCTAGTGCTGTCTTTGCCTATAATTTCATCAAATTTTACCCTCAATTCTTAAAACCTTTTGAGACTTCAGTTCCACTGACTATAAAGACACTTTCTTTAAGTTCTGGCTTTGTTGGATTTGGACTCTTTTGGAGACTTTCTTTTCTTGCTCAAGGCTTTGTCATTCTGGGGGC